>JBDTGE010000118.1:0-6223 GCA_039937575.1 Jatrophihabitantaceae bacterium | reverse complement strand
CGGGGCACCGTGACCACAACCGGTCCGGTGCCAGTTCCGGTCCGCCACAACCGGCCGCGGCTGTCGTAGCTGCGGACAACAGTCCGACCGCTGCCGGGCAGGTCCAGCGTCAGGCTGCGGGTCGCGGTGGCGACGCTGTTGACCAGGGCCGTCGAGTGCCCGGCCCCGGTCGTGATCAGCGAGGACAGCAGCGGCGTCAGCTCGACGGCGTCGAGTTGACCGCTACCGCGCGTGGTGACGGCGCTGAGCTGCGTGGCTCCGGCCGGCAGGACGGCGGCCAGGGTGACCGGAAGCAGCGCTCCCGGTGTCGGCGAGTTGCCCTGCGGACCACCGCCGCCGTAGTCGACCGTGCCGAGCCGGGTGGTGCCGGACGCGAAGGCGCTCACCGCACCCGGCCCGCTGACCCGGTTTACGATCGCCTGCACCAGTCGCGGCTGGGTCGACGGCGGGACCGTCCAGGACAGCCGACTCCCGCCGGCCAGCTGGACGTACGCACCGCCGCTCCACTGGGCCTCGCCGGTGTAGACCGGATTCGCCGCCACCACGGTGGCCGGCCCGTTCAGGGTCGCGGCCTCGGCCTCGACGGTGACCTGGCCGTCCCGGCTGACCACCTGCGCACTGTCCCGCGCCACCGCCGCGACGTCGGGGTTCGCGTCCAGCGCCTCCATGGTGAGCAGGCCGTGGATGGTCGACTCCGCTCCCGAGTTCAGGTTGACGCTGCCGTCCGGGCTGACCCCGTCGTCGGTGGCCCCGGTCTGCGGGTCGTACGTCGCCACGCCGGCCGGGTTCTGCCCGAAGAACCACCCGGCGGCGACACCGGCGAGCAAGCGCAGTCCGGGCGAGTGAGCGGCGGTCGACACCGCGAGCAGTCCCTGCACCCGGGCGTCGGCCCCGTACGCGATCTGCGACCCGTCGACCGGTGCGGGCGACCAGCCGTTGTCCGGTCCGCTGGCGGTGAGCAGGTGCGGGGTGAAGACGGCCGAGTCGGCGATCGCCGGCGCGAGCAGCCGACGCTCGTGCAGTGCGCTCGACGCGACGGCCAGCGCACTCGACATCTGCGCGGCCCACGCGTGCCAGATCGAACGTGAGGCGCTGGAGGGCAGGATCGCCCCGTAGGGCCACGTTGCGGCACTAGCTTGCCTCTTCGCGGCCTGCCCCATGGCGGCGATGCCGTCGGCCAGCTCGGCCAGCGCAGTGCGGGCCGCGCCCGAACCGCCGGCGCGCACGTACGCCGCCAGGCCGAGTACGGCCTCGGAGCTGGCGTCCGCACCACCGGTGATCAGCCAGGCCGGCGTCCGCAGCCCGTTGCTGAACTGGTACTGCCCGTAGTGGACCAGCACCTGCCGTTGCACGGCGCCAACGGCCAGGGCCAGCCGGTCACTGAGGAAGGTGGCGAAGGTCGGGTCGACGCGCCGGAATGCGGCGTACCCCTCGCCCAGCGCCCAGATCGTCCGGGCCAGCCAGTACGACGCGCCGGAGTCGGACGGGTCCGGCGTGTCGGCCGGGACCGGGCTCGGGTTCAGCGTGCCGCCGGGCTGCATCCACAGCACCACGTTTCCCGCGTTGGGCCCGGACGCCGTCTGCAGGTAGGTCACTCCGCGCAGCAGCGCGAAGGCCTCGTCGCGACTGTGCGCGTCGCCCCACTGTGTCCAGTGCCGCAGGTAGACGACCGCGGCGCGGCTCATGTCATCGGCGTCGTAGGAACCCTGGCCGTAGGTGTTGCTCGCCGCGTCGAACGGGCCACCGCCGGTCCGCTGGTAGCCACCGTCGGCCAGGTGGTTCGCGTAGACCCACAGCACCCCGATCGACGGGTCGCGCGCGAGCCGGTACGTGGTGTGACGGGGCTGGGACGGCGGCGTCACCGCCGCGGTGAGGTAGTCCAGGTGGGCCAGGTTGGTCAGGACCGCGGCGCGCGTGCGCGCCGGGGTCGGTGGCGCGCTCGACGCGCTCGGGGCAACGGTCAGGCTCGCGGCCAAGAGCGCGGCGGCACCGAGGGCAATGAGCCGTGCTCGCGCGGTCACTGGACCCGGTCCAGCCGGGCGACGCCGATGCTGGAGTCGGCCATGCCGTAGAAGACGAAGCGTTGTCCGTCGATCTCCTCGATCGCGGTCGGGAAGACGACGTTGGGCACAGTGCCCTCACACTCCTCGGCCGCTTCCGGCGAGAGCAGCGGCGTCGCGGTTCGGGCCAGCACGTGGCTCGGATCATCGGCGTCCAGCAATATCGCGCCGGCCGAGTACCGCACGCCGGTCTGCGGCGTCCAGCCGTCGGCCAGTTCCCCCACGACACCGTGATGGATCAGCAGCCAACCCTCCTCGACCCGAAGGGGCGGCGGGCCGGCGCCGATCTTGAGCTGCTCGAAGTCGTACTCGGGCAGGGCGACCAGTCGATGCGAGCGGACGTGGTTGAGCGCGCGGATGTCGCGTTGCACGTCCTCGACCGCTACGTAGGAGATCCAGATCCCCGGCCGGGCGTCGGTCAGCCCGGCCGGGAGGTAGTTGTCCCCGTCGTGGCCGAAGATCCAGCCCAGGTTCCACATCGGCCGGTGCAGCAGCGCGTACGCCGGGCGCCCGTCCGGGCCCGGGACGGGTTCGGGGAAGAACACCACGTCCTTGTTCGGGAACAGGTTCAGGTCGGTGTCCAGGTCCGCTTCGTACTCGAAGTGGATCGGGCCCAGGCGCCGCCACGTGCGCAGGTCCTCGGACACGGCCAACGCCGGCTTGGGCCCGAGCGGCCCGAAGGCGCCGTAGCTCATCACGTGCACGCCGAGCGTCGGGATCCAGGTCGTGCGCGGGTCCTCGACGCCGGCACTGCGATGGGACCGTTCCCAGCCGGCGTCGGGCGCCAGCACGACACCGTCCCGGCGTACGCCCACCGGACGGCCGTCCTGGACCAGGACCTCGGCCAGCCCGACCCGGGACACGTTGCCGGCCGCGACCAGCCGCGGTAGCAGCCAGAGCCGTCCGTCCTCGGTCCGGCCGCTGGCCGGGTTCAGTACGCCCTCGACCTCGAACTCGGCGTCCGGGTCCGGACTCATGAGGACGCCCAGGCGGGTCATCCGGTAGGGCACATCGATGGTTGCTGAAACGGTCACGATCAGCCTTTCACGCCGGAGCCGAGGTTGGTCGACACGAAGTGTCGCTGGAATGCGATGAACAGAGCGATCGCCGGAGCGGCCAGCACGCAGCCGCCGGCCAGGATCGCTCCGAACGGGTTGGCCGCCGACGCCGCCGTGGTGCTGATGTAGTTCGCCAGCGCCACCGCGAGCGGTTGCTTGTTGTGTTGCTTGGTGACCAGGAACGGCCACAGGAACTCGTTCCACGGTCCGATGAACGTCATCAACATGGCGGTCAGCAGCGCGGGCCGCACGAGCGGCAGGGCGATGCTGCGCAGGATCCGCAGCTCGCTCGCGCCGTCGATCCGGGCCGCGTCGAACAGCTCGGACGGCAGCTGCAGGAAGTACTGGCGGAACACGAACACCGCGGTCGAATTGATCGCGAACGGCGCGATCATGCCAAGGTAGGAGTCACCCAGTCCGTAGTTGCGCACGATCAGGACATAGAGCGGGATGATCAGGAGCTGGAACGGGATCACCTGCAACAGCAACATCATCGCGAACAGCAGACCCCGCCCGCGAAAGTGCAGCTGAGCCAGCGCGTACCCGGCCAGCACGCCGAACACCAGGGTGGCCAGCAGCACGCCACCGGTGAAGATCCCCGAGTTGATCAGCGTCTGACCGAGGTTCAACGCCGAGTTGATCTGGGCGAAGTTGTGCAGCGTCATGTTTCCCGGATTGGGCAGAGCACCACTCAACGTGGTGTTCGGCTTCTTCTGGAACGCGCCGACGAGCATGTAGTAGAAGGGGAACAGAAAGACGAGCGCGCCGACGAGCAGCGCCGCGATCCGCCACGGCACCTTGCGCGCCGGCGGCACGACCTCGGGCATCGCGTCGTCGGCGTCGGTCGAGTCCGGCGGCGCCGGCTTGGTCATCGTCATCTCGCGGCCCGCCTCTCCAGCAGTTGTTGGATCCCGGCGATGAGCAGGACACCGATGACCAGCAGGACGCCGATCGCCGACGCCTGATCCGGATGGTTCTGCTCAATTCCGCGCTGGTACATCAGCAGCACCGGCGACGAGGACTTGCCGTTCGGGCCGCCACCACCGGTGAGCAGGTACGGCTCGGTGAACAGGTTCGCCCCGGTGATGATCGCCAGCAGGGTGACCAGTGTGGTCGCGCTACGCACGCCGGGAACAGTCACCGAGCGGAAGCAGCGCCACTTGGACGCTCCGTCCACCGCGGCCGCTTCGTACAGCTCCTTCGGCACGTTCTGCAGAGCGGCCAGGTAGAGCAGGATGAAGAAGCCGAGCTGTTTCCACGTGACGAAGAAGGCGATCGACGGCATCGCCCACACCTCGTTGATCAACCAGGACGGCACGGGCGCGAACCCGCCGAGCGCGTGGTTCACCAGCCCGCTCGAGCCGAACAGGAACAGCCAGACGCCGACGACGGCCACACTCGCCGTCACGTAGGGCACGTAGTAGGCGACCCGGAAGAACGCCCGGAACGGGATCGCCGCGTTCAGCGCCGATGCCAACAGCAACGACAGGGCAACCGTCAGCGGAACGTTGATCACGAGGAAGATCAGCACGTTCAGGAAGGCCTGGCGCACCGCCGGGTCCGACAGCGCCGTCCGGTAGTTCTCCAGCCCGACGAACGGGCGCGGAACACTCACCCCGGGCGCGGTGAAGAAGTAGTGGTGGAAGGACATCCAGAACGCCAGCCCGAGGGGGTAGGCGAACACCACGGCGATGAACACCGCATAGGGAGCGCCGAAGAGCAGACCGACCGGTTGGCGGCCAAGTACCTTGGCCGCCAACCGCTTCGGACTCCGCTTGCTCCGGGCGGGAGAAGCGATGACTGTCATGACGGGCCGCTTAGTTCGACTTGAGCAGTTTGTTGATCGCGTCGGACGCGCCGGACAGCGCCTGGTTCGGGCTCTGCTTGGCGAAGATCACCGACTTGGACCATGCGTCCCGGAAGGTCTGCCAGATCTCGACCGAGTTCGGCACGTTAGGTACCTCGACGACGTGTGCGGCCTCGGTGGCGAACGTGGTGTAGGCCGGGTTGGCCGCGAAGTAAGCCGCGTACTGCTGCTTGAGGTCGGTCCGGATCGGCATCTGGCCGGTCAGGGTGAGCAGCTTGCTGTCCTCGGCCGCACTGGTCGTGAACTTCAGGAAGTCCCACGCCGTGGCCCGGTTCTTGCAGGACGCGTACATCCCGATGTTCTTGGCATCGCTGAAGGTGGGCACGGAGTCGGTCGCGCCGCCGTTCGGAGTGGGCATGGGCACCACACCCCAGTTGACCTTGCCCTTGTAGTTCGCGATGGCCCACGGACCGACGATCGCCATCGCCGCGGTCCCGTCGGCGAACGAGTCGCCGTTGTAGGTCTCCTTGCCGGCCAGGTTCTGCGCGTAGATCTGAGCCCAAAACGCGGCGACGGCCTGGCCGGCCGGGTCGTTGAACGTCGCCTTGCCGTTCGCGACCAGCTGCGTGCCGCCACTCGCCGCGGCGTACATCGAGTAGAAGTCGTACCAGGACTGGTAGAACTCGCTGGACGGCGCGGGGTAGATCGCGAACTTCGCGGCACCGGACGACACGACCTTCTTCGCCGTCGCCAGGAACTGCGTGTAGCTGCCGAGCGGCGGGTTCGTCGTGCTGATGCCGGCCTTGGCGAACTCCGTCTTGTTGTAGAAGATCATCACCGGATTCGACTTCCACGGCATCTGGTAGTACTCGCCGTCGGGCGACTTGTACTGTGCGGCACTTGCTCCGCTGCGGGACTGGATGTACGCGGCCGCACCGGCAAAGTCGTCGAGCGGCACCAGCCCGCCCTGCTGCTGGAACGTCGGCACCGAGGCCGGTGAGGTGTTGTAGATCAGGCACGGTTCGGTGCCCGCCGTGATCGCCGCGCCGATCACCTCCTCGGACGACTTGCCGGCCGGGATCTCCTGCGCCGAGACCTTCTCCGTCGGATGCGCGCTGTTCCAGGCCGCGACGGCCTGCTTGCCCCAGGTGACCTCTTGGGCGTTGTTGGAGTACCAGATGCTGATCGGGCCGTGCGCCTTGGCGGCGCTGGTTCCCGACGTGCCACCGCCACCGCCACACGCGGTCGCGGCGCCCAGGGTCAGAGTGATGGACAGGGCGATCAGAACTCGTGCCTTC
>JBDTGE010000117.1:0-7541 GCA_039937575.1 Jatrophihabitantaceae bacterium | reverse complement strand
CGAAGCTGGTCGAGCCGGTCGGCCCCGTCGAGAGCTTGTCGCCGACGCGGATCGAGGCCTTCGGGTTGAGCGGGACGAAGGTGAACCCGGCGGTACCCGCCCCGGTGGCCAGCCCGATCTCGCCGCTGCGCAGATCCCGCGCCCCGACCCCGCTGCCCGGATCGGCGGCGAGCAGGACGACCGCGGAGTTCGCGTCGGCGTGCAGCACGCGCCCGACCAGGGCGTTGCCGTCGGTGACGCTCTGCCCGGCCTTGATCCCGGCGGCGGTACCGGCGTCGAGCGTGATCGTCCAGTCGAAACCCTCGCCCGGCCCGAGGGCGAGCACGCGCGCGGGGACGATCTTGTAGCCGCCGCTGTCGGCCGCCAGCTGCAGGGCGGCGAGCTGGGTGTGGGTCGCCTGGTCGGCCTGGGCCCGGGCCAGGTCGCCGCGGAGCTCGGCGTTGGCCTGCTCCAGCCGGCGGATGCGCTCGGTGTTGCTGCCCGCGGTCGGGACGCCCTGCACGAATCGACGAACCGGACCGAGCATCGAGTCGGTGCCCCGGTAGAGCGAGCCGAGCGCGCCCCGGACGCCGTTGTGGGCCGAGCGCAGGCTGCCGCCACCGAGATCGAGTGTGATGAAGCACAGCGCCAGCGCCGCGAGCACGATCGCGGCCGTTCGCTGCCACCGGGTCAGCCGCCGCACGTCGCCCTACCTGCGGTGACCGTCGACGACGACCTTCTGCAACTGCTCGAAGTGCTCGACCACCGTCCCGGTCCCGAGGACGACGGAGTCGAGCGGACGGTCGGCGACGAGCACCGGGATCCCGACCTCGTGTTGCAGGCGCGCGTCCAGTCCACGCAGCAGGGCACCGCCGCCGGTGAGCACGATGCCGCGGGTGACCAGGTCACCGGACAGCTCGGGCGGGCAGCGGTCCAGCGTGGTGCGCACGGCAGCGACGATGCGGGCGAGCGGCGGCGCCATCGCCTTGCGCAGCTCCTCACCCGACACGGTGACGTTGCGCGGCAGGCCGGTGCCGACGTCGCGTCCGCGGATCTCGGCGCTCTTCGGGCCGGCCACCGGGAAGGCCGAGCCGACCGAGATCTTGAGCTCCTCGGCCGTGCGCTCGCCGATGAGCAGGGAGAACTCGAGCCGGACGTGATCGACGATCGCCTGGTCGAGCGCGTTGCCCGCGACGCGCAGGCTGGTTGCGGACACGATGCCGCCCAGCGCGAGGATCGCGACCTCCGTGGTGCCGCCACCGATGTCGACGACCATGGAGCCCTGCGGCTGGTTGACCGGCAGGCCGGCGCCGATCGCGGCGGCCATCGGCTCGGAGATGATGTGCACGCGGCGAGCGCCGGCGGCGTACACCGACTCGCTGACCGCGCGCTGCTCGACGCTGGTGATGCCGGACGGGACGCACACGACGATGCGCGGCCCGGCGAACGCACCGCGGCGGCGCAGTACCTTGCGCACGAAGTACCGGAGCATCTCGGCCGTGACGTCGTAGTCGGCGATCACGCCGTCCTGCAGCGGACGCACGGCCTTGATGTGGTCCGGGGTCCGTCCGATCATGCGCTTGGCCTCCGCGCCGACGGCGACCACCGACTTGGTGTTGGTGTCGACGGCAACCACAGAGGGCTCGTCCAGCAAAATGCCGCGACCGCGCGCGTAGACCAGGGTGTTCGCGGTGCCCAGGTCGATCGCCAGATCTCCCCCGAGCAGGTCGCCGCTGCGCTGGGAGACCAGCGACAGGCGAGCCAGGGGGGTGAATGTCACAGCGCTTGACCTTCTTCGGACGCAGGAACCTGCCGTGATCGTATGGTCGGATCGGCGTGAAGTTCGGTTGCGACGCGCGGGTCAGCCGTGACTGATGTGACGACTGTGGCTGATCGAGCTGATCGAGCTGATCCTGGGCCGGTGGTCAAGCCGCCACCCTGGCCGTGATCAAGCCGCCGCCCCGGCCGTGATCAAGCCGCCGCCCCGGCCGTGATCAACTGCGTCCTGGCCGTGATCAACTGCGTCCTGTGGTCGTCCCGCGACCGCAACTCGCAGTTGATCAAGCCTGGTCAGCCCGGCCCGGTCGGAGCGCCGATCAAGTCACCACGACCCAGAGTTCGTCGGCACCAACCTTCGCCGCGAGTCGACCGAGATCGGTACCGATGAGCACACCGATGATCACTCCGCGTTCGTTCGTGATTTCTTCGACCGCGGTCACGGTCGACCCGCAGATCTGCGAGTACGGCTCCTCGTCTGAGACGTCGAAGGCGGTCCACTTCCCGACATCTCGTACGTACTCACGATTGACGGCGTCCAAAGGCTCGGCGAACGGGTCCAGCCAGGGTGTGTCTTCGATTCGGAGGCCCTCGCCGTTGCCCGCCACTTCGTAGCGACGAACCGAGCCGTCCGAGAACCCGATCTCGACCGCACCGTCACCGATCGAGGTTTGTCCGTCGTGGACGTAGTAGACCCGGCCAACTCGCTCGACCCGACGACCCACCAGACTCCCGTTGACGAGCGCCACTAGCCGACCACCTTTGCACCGTCGAACCAACCATTCGTGATTCCGTCATTGAGGATGGTCACGAATATGCCATCGTTGTCGGTCACCACCACGTCTGCACCCTCGCGGTAGAACCAGTAAGCCGCACCCCCGCCGCCGTTAGGGTGCCAAGGGCCGCGCCGGACTTCGTCCGGGTTCGCGCGGATATCATCGATCCGCCGACGCATCCATTGCCGGTCGAGCGGGTTCTTGGCGTCGCGTCCGAAGTCTGAGGCATGTCGCCCTATCTTCGTGCCGGCTTGCTTGCTGTCGATGATCATGTCCGGCCCGCAGGCGCGTCTCTCAGCCGCAACGCGAAGTCCGCTTGTGGCGGCTTCTTCGGCGCTCTGGGTGGCTCGGATGGCGGGGACGGCCTCGACGTCGGCGCGGACTATCGTGCGGGCAAGTACCGCCGTCAGCTCGCGGCTCACGCGCGCTATGCGTTCGAGCGGGCCGGCCACGTACTCGCCGGCCCGGGCGGCCTCGGCCGCTTGGGCCGCCGCCTCGCTCAGCCCGACCGTGACGATCGCGAAGATGCCGCCCGCCACTTCGATCCCGGCCGTCCACTCGATGAAGCTCCGCAGCTCGGCCTCGACCTC
Source organism: Jatrophihabitantaceae bacterium (assembly GCA_039937575.1). GTDB lineage: Bacteria > Actinomycetota > Actinomycetes > Mycobacteriales > Jatrophihabitantaceae > JBDTGE01. The sequence goes on along the minus strand of JBDTGE010000117.1, from coordinate 4,420 downwards.
GCTGTGCGCCCGATCGAGCGTGGTCGCGTACTCGGCGCACGCGGCGGACAGGCCGACGTGCGTCGACGCGAGCTCTCGCAGGTGCTGCTGCATGGCCGTGCACACGACGACGGCGTCATCGGTCTCGGGTGAGGCCTGCATCTGGATAGCCACCAGGGCCTACACGGTCCGGAACGCGTACGCAGTCGTGTCCGGGGTCGGTCCGAAGACCGGCCGTCGACGCCGAGTCGGCTGCCGCGTGGTTGAATCCCGTCTGTTCGAGCAGGCCGGAGCGCTGCAGGTTGGCGTTGACCATGGCTTGCAGCCCGGAGACGGCCCGGATCGCGCCCTCGTCGTACTGGGTGGCCCAGGTCGTTCCGCTCGGATCGGTCCCCGCCATGCCGCGCGAGTCCGCGAGCACGCAGGTCAGCCGCCCACCGGCCACCGGTCAGCGCGTCGACGACGTCCCCCGCCGAACACCCGGCTCGCCGCCAGGTACTGCTGCGGCTCGACCCGTGGATCGTCACCCACCGCTCACGCCCACATCCGCTGGTTGGCGGTGATCGCCGCGGTGTAGTTCGAGTGGGCGGTCGAGCCGATGCGGCGCAGCGTGGCCACGGCCTCACGCATCTCGCGCGCGCCACTCATCCAGCGCTCGTGGGCCGCGCGGTGCTCGTCGGCGGCGGCGCCGCACCAAGTCCCGTGCAGTCGAGACACCCGCGAGTCCAGCGCGCCCAGCCACTGCTCGACGTCCCGCTCGAACCGGGCCATCCGGTCGACGACGTCCGCGAGTGACTCCAGCTGAATCGCGAACGCAGTCATGCGAGCGCGCTGACGTTGGCCGACTCGGCCGAGCCGTAGCCCTGCCCGGCGCGCTCGAGCAGTTGCGCCATCGCGTCCAGGGCCGTCAGCACGTCCGAGGCGCCGGCCTGCCACTCGTCCCACCCGCCGGCGAACGCGACGCCGGCCTGGCCGTGCCAGCCGGCGAGGAGGGACTCGACGTCCAGCCCGAGCCGGTTCAGCCCGGCCCGCAGCTGCTCGCCGACCTCACCGACCAGCCCGGCCGTCGACGCGATCTCCCACGGCTCGACGTCAAAACCCGGCATAACGGCCAACTCCTCTCAATCAGTACACTGAGGAGAGACGTTAGGGCCGAACGCCGACCCGCGTGGGGGCCTGTGGACAACTCAGAGCGCGGGGAACCAGAGGCCGATCTCGCGGGCGGCCGACTCCGGCGAGTCCGAGCCGTGGACGAGATTCTGCTGCACGGCCAGGCCCCAGTCGCGGCCGAGATCGCCGCGGATCGTGCCGGGCGCCGCCACCGTCGGATCGGTGGCTCCGGCCAGCGAGCGGAACCCCTCGATCACCCGCTGCCCCTGCGCGACGAGCGCGAGGACCGGCCCGGAGCTCATGAACTCGACCAGCGGCTGGTAGAACGGCTTGCCCTCGTGTTCGGCGTAGTGCCGGGCCAGCAGGGCGAGGTCGGCGGTACGCAGCTCCAGCGCGAGGACGGAGTAGCCCTTGCCCTCGATCCGGCGCAGGACCTCGCCACTGAGGCCGCGACGGACGCCGTCAGGCTTGACCAGGATCAGGGTGCGCTCGATCGGTTCAGTCACGTCCGGCAGCTTATGCGGGTCGATCGAGGCGTTCACGTGCCGGTCAGGAGACGAGCACGCGCCAACCGCCGGGGGTGCCCACCAGGTCGTGGCGGGTCCGCAGCAGCGCCCCCCAGATCGCCGCGAACACGACGCCGACGAAGAACATCGCGACGAGCAGGAAACCGGCGAGGACGAACACCACCTGCAGCACCGAGCCGAGCCCGATGCCGTACGGCCGGCGGACCATCCCCGCGGCCACGAGGAACACGACCGCCAGCCCGACGAGGATCAGCGTCCGGGTCAGCCCGAGCCCGCCGGCCGTGAACGCGATCGCGCGCGGAAGCAGCAGCAGCACGATCGCCTCCAGCGCGAGCACCCCGGCCAGCGCGCCACGGGTGGCTCGGTTCGCGCGCACCGCCCGCTCGGCCAGCTGCTCCCCGGTCGGCCCGGTCGGCCCGGTCGGCCCGGTCGGCCCGGTCGGCCCGGTCGGCGGGTGCATCGGGTCCTGCGGTCCTGGGTCCAGGCTCATGGGCCGCCGCCGAGCAGCACCCGGGCTTCACCGGCCGTGACGACCGAGCCGGTGACCAGCACGCCGGTGCCGGACAGGAACTCGTCCCCGGTGTCCTCGGCCAGCCGTACAGCGGCCTCGATCGCGCCGTCCAACCGGGACTCGACGGTGACGCGGTCCGGGCCGAACACTCCGACGGCGATGGCCGCGAGCTCATCGACCGGCAGCGCGCGCGTCGCGGAGTTCTCGGTGACGACGATCTCGTCGACGGCCGGTTCCAGCAGGCCGAGCATGCCCTCGACGTCCTTGTCCTCCAGCACCGCGACGACCACGATCAGCCGGCGGAAGTCGAACGCGTCACCGATCGCCTCGACCGCGGCCTTCATGCCGTGCGGGTTGTGCGCGGAGTCGAGCAGGATCGTCGGGTTCGCTCGGATCGTCTCGAGCCGGCCGGGCGAGCGGACGGCGGCGAACGCGGCCCGCACCGTCTCGACGTCCAGCGTCCCGGATCCGGCGCCGATGCCGAAGAACGCCTCGACGGCCGCGAGGGCGCACGCCGCGTTCTGCGCCTGGTGCGCGCCGTGCAGCGGCAGGAACACGTCCTGGTAGACGCCCCCCAGTCCCTGCAGCGCGAGGAACTGCCCACCGACCGCCACGCGTCGGTCGAGCACGCCGAACTCCAGGCCCTCGCGGGCCACCTGCGCCTCGACCTCGACGGCGCGGCGCACCAGCTCGGTCGCGCCCTCGGGGGTCTGCGAGGCCAGGATCGCCGTCGCGCCGGGCTTGATGATGCCCGCCTTCTCGGTGGCGATGGCGGTGATCGTCTCGCCCAGGTACTGCGTGTGGTCCAGGTCGACCGGCAGCACGACCGCGACCTCGGCGTCGAGCACGTTGGTGTTGTCCCAGGTCCCGCCCATCCCGACCTCGACGACGGCGACCTCGATCGGCGCGTCGGCGAAGATCGAGTACGCCAACGCGGTGACGATCTCGAAGAAGGACAGCGGGACGTCGAACTGGCCGTCGATCATCTCGATGTACGGCGCGATCTCGGCGTAGCCCTCTACGAACGTGCGATCGCTGATCGGATCGCCGTCGATGACGATGCGCTCGGTGACGCTGGTCAGGTGCGGGCTGGTGTACCGGCCGGTGCGCAGGCCGAAGGCGCGCAGCAGCTCGTCGACCATCCGCGCCGTCGAGGTCTTGCCGTTGGTACCGGTGAGATGGATTGCCCGGTAGGCCCGCTGCGGATCGCCCAGCAGGTCGACCAGCGCCTGCATCCGCTCGTTGGTCGGGTTGACGTGCCCCTCGCCGCGGCGGTTGAAGATCTCCGCCTCGACCAGTCGCAGCTGAGCCGCGTACTTGTCCTTCTCGCTGACCGCCACGACGAGCCAGTGTACGGACGCCCGGTGGTTGCCCGATCGGGTCAGTGCGCGAAGGGCGTCGCCGCTCCCGGGCTGGGCAGCGGCGCATCGAGCGACTGGAAGAACGCCGTGCGATCGCGCAGGTCCTTGAGCAGCAGATCAGCCATGTCGTGATTCATGCCGGCGCGCACGACTATCCGCAGGACCGAGAGGTCCTCGCGGTTCGGCGGGAAGGTGTAGGCCGGGACCAGCCAGCCGCGCTCGCGCAGCTTGTCCGACACGTCGAAGACCGTGTAGTTCTTGACCTCCGGCTTGAGCGCGAACGCAAACACCGGGATGTCCTCACCACGGGTGACCAGCCGGTACGGGCCGATCTTCTCGATCTCGGCGGCCAGGTACTGCGCCACGTCCGAGGAGTTCTGCTGCACGCGGCGGTACCCGTCCAAGCCCAGGTGGGTGAACATGAAGTACTGCGCGAGCACCTCGCTGCCGGGCCGGGAGAAGTTCAGGGCGAACGTCGGCATGTTCCCGCCTAGGTAGTTCACGTCGAAGATCAGGTCCTTGGGCAGCGCCGCCTGGTCCCGCCAGATCACCCACCCGACGCCCGGGTACACGAGCCCGTACTTGTGCCCGGACGCATTGATCGACTGCACCCGCGGCAGGCGGAAGTCCCACTGCCGCTCCGGCTGCAGGAACGGCGCGATGAACCCGCCGGACGCCCCGTCGACGTGCATCGGGATGTCGATGCCGGTCTCGGCCTGGAACCGGTCCAGGGCCGCGGCGATCTCGGCCACCGGCTCGTAGCTGCCGTCGAACGTCGAGCCGAGCACGGTCGCGACGCCGATCGTGTTCTCGTCGCAGTGCGCGATCGCCGCCTCGGGCGTCAGGTGCAGGTTGTCGCCCTCGAGCGGGACCAGCCGCGGCTCGACGTCCCAGTACCGGCAGAACTTCTCCCAGCACACCTGGACGTTCGC
>JBDTGE010000116.1:0-9306 GCA_039937575.1 Jatrophihabitantaceae bacterium | reverse complement strand
CGCCTCGGGACCGAGTGAGGTCGCCGCCTGGATCTCGGGGGCGGTCGTGGCGCCGCAGTGCAGGGCTCGCAGGATGAAGTCGGCGAGAGCTCGGGCGGTCGCCGGTTCGTCCAGGATCGCCGATTCGGTCTTCGTGACGTAGTTCCTCAGCCGGGCCTCGGCGCGATCGAGCCCGGCCCGGTAGAAGCCGATCGTCGCGGCGTAGCGCGTGGGTAGCTGGGCCGGGTGCAGGTCCCAGCCCTGGTAGTAGCCACGTTCCAACGAGCGACGCACGAACCCGAGATGCAACTGCCAGCCCGAGCGGATCGAGTCGGCATCGCCGACCGGCAGAATGTTCGTCGAGCCGTCCGACAGCCGGACGCCGGTTCCGGCCGCGGCAGCCTGCATGACGAGCTTCGCGTAGTCCGCCACCGGATGGGCCATGCTCTGGAACTCGGCGGCGATCCCGCAGAACGCCGAGTAGTCGTAGGTTCCGTAGTGCAGCGCCGTGCATCGTCCGTCCGAGGCGTGCACCATCCGCGCGACGAGGGCCGTGCCGTCCGGTCCGAGGATCGATTGCGGCGTCTCGACCTGGATCTCGAAGGCGAGCGCCCCTGCCCCCAGCGCCAGCGACTGCTCCAGCTGCCCGCAGACAAAGACCATCGACTCGACCTGATCGACGCTCGTCACCTTGGGCAACGTGATGACGAAGCCGTCGAGGGACGCGCCCGCCGACACCAGCTCGCCGAGGAAGGTGCTCAGGGTTCGCAGGGCGCGCCGCCGGGTAGGCGCCTCAAGACACTTCATCCGGATGCCGTGGAAGGGTGGCGCGCCACCATCGCGCAGCGCGCCGGCCAGCGCCCGCGCCGCGGCCACGGCGTCCTTGTCCTCGGCGTCGTCACCGCGGTTGCCGTACCCGTCCTCGAAGTCGATGCGGAGATCCTCGATCGGCTCGCTCGCGAGCTTGGTCCGCACCCGGCCCACGAGATCCTCGCCCGCCAACCCGAACCCGGCGACCACGTCGGTGAACACGTCGCTGTGCTCGTCCAGAACGGCACGCGCGTGCGCTCCCCATGACTGCGACAGGCCCGCGCGGAAACGGTCCGCGGGGACGTACACGGTATGCACGGGCTGGCGCCCCGGACGCTCGCCCGGGAACTGGCGCTCCAGCTGCTCATCGGCCCGGTGCAGGCGGGAGTCGAGCTCCTCCGCCAGCCGGTCGATCTCGACATCCATCATTCGGTCACCATCCAGCCCGCGTCACTAACTTCTGTATCGCGGATAATAGCTTCTGTAGCGTGGAAGTCGCTAGCAACCCGCGCGGGCCTGGCCGAGAGATGTCGCCCGTATCCTTGCGGGTACGTACCAATATAGGTACATTCACGCAATGGACGTGGTGCTGCAGGCGTTGGCCGATGAAAGTCGGCGCACGGTGCTGCAGATACTGCGCGATCACCCGGCCACGGTGAGCGAACTCGCCGAGGCGCTCCCGATCGCCCGACCCGGCGTCTCTCGGCATCTACGCGTGCTGCGGGAAGCGGGCCTGGTCGAGGTCCAGCAGCAGGCCCAGTGGCGGATCTACCGGCTGCGCCCGGAGCCACTGGCCGAAGTCGACAACTGGCTCGGGCCGTACCGGGCCCTTTGGGAACACCGCCTGGACGCCTTACACACCGAGATCGCCCGCGGCAAGCGAGAGAACAGGAAAAGCACATGACTCAAACGCTCGGCAGCCTGCGCCGCCTGGACGACAAACGAGGCGCGGTGCACATGCAAGACGTCTACGACACCGACATCACCGACCTGTGGTCGGCCCTCACCGTACCGGACCGCCTGGCCCGCTGGATCGCCACCGTCGAGGGTGACCTGCGGGTTGGCGGCACGGTTAAGGCGCACTTCACCAGTACCTGGCAGGGCCCGGTCCGCATCGACGTGTGCACTGCCCCGAGCCACCTCGCGATCACCCTGGATCCAGGGACCGAGGACGCCGCCGTGATCGAGGCGATGCTCACCACCGAGGGCGAGCGCACCCGACTGGTCATCGAGGAGCGCGGCCTCCCGCTGGACGACCTGCACTTCCACGGTGCCGGCTGGCAGGCCCACTTCGAGGATCTCGGGCACTACCTGACCGGCGGCCAGCCCGCGTGGAAGGCCCGGTGGGAAGAACTCACGCCAGCCTACAAATCACTCGACCCGTCGTGAACCCGTGCGAGTGCCCAGGCTGATCCGTCCGCCGGGGCGCCGCTCTGATCGGCGAAGCCCACGACCCGGAGCGCAAACCCGCCGTACTCGCGGGCGACGTCCTCGTCGGTGAAGCGCCCACCCGACTTGAACCAGGACTTCGCCCCGTTCCCCATCTCGAGCACCGCGAACGACGCCAGCTGCGGCGAGGTGGCGTGGAACCGTCCTGTCCGGCAGCCCTGCTCGATGATTGCGCGGACGCGCGCCGCGTAGCGGTCACGTTTGGCGAGGATCGCGCGGCGGTTGTCAGGCTCGAGACTGCGGACCTCGGTGTTGCAGATCGTGACCTCGTCCGGGTAGCGCAGGAAGTCCAGGACCAACGACTCCGTGGCGACCCGGAGCTGATCGGCGGTGTCCTCGATGCCCGCCAAGGCGGCGTCGAGCGCCTGGATCGCGCGATCCATCGCGGTGTGCATGATCGCGTAGAGGATGTCCTGCTTGGACGTCACGTGGTTGTAGAGACTCGGCGCCTGGACCCCGAGCGCCTCGGCGATGTCCTTCATCGAGGTTCCGCGGTAGCCGCGTTCGGCGAAGAGGACGCAGGCGGCGTCCCGGACGACCGCCGGGCTGATCGTGGTTGACCCGTTCACAGCGGCAGCCTACGTTACTAATGAACGTTAGTTAGCGGACACCGTGACCGCACGCCGACGCAAGGACGCAGTGATGACCGCATCGAACCCCACCACCGCCGGGACGAGCGCCGGGCAGTGGGAGCTCGACCAGGACCACGAGGACTTCCGCCTCAGCGTGCGGGCCTTCGTCGATCGGCACGTGCGCCCCGTGGTCGAGGAGTCCGAGCGGGCGGGCCACCCACCGGCGGCGCTGCTCAAGGAGATGGGCAGCGCCGGCCTGCTCGGGCTGGCCGTGTCCGTGGCCGACGGGGGAGGGGGCGGCGACACGCTCGCGATCACCCTGCTCGCCGAGGAGCTGACGAGGGCCAGCGGCGGGATCGCGGTCACCGCGCTGGTCAGCGGCTACATGTCGGCGCCGCACATCGCCCGCTTCGGCACCCAGGCGCAGCGCGCGCGCTACCTGCCCGCCCTCATCGCCGGCGAACAGGTCTGCGCGATCGCGGTCACCGAGCCCGGCACCGGGTCCAACGTCGGTGGCATCACCACGCGCGCCACGCGCGACGGCGACGGCTGGGTGCTCGACGGAACCAAGATGTTCATCACCAACGCCGGCCTGGCCGACGTCTTCGTGATCGCGGCCCGGACCTCGCCCGACGGCAACCGTGGCGTCACGACGTTCATCGTCGACGCCGACAACCCGGGCCTGGCGCTGGGCGCGCCGCTGCGCAAGATGGGCTGGCACGCCTCCGACACCCGCGAGGTCGTGCTCAGCGACTGCCGGGTGGACGGCGCGGCCGTGCTCGGCAGCGTCGGTTCCGGCTTCGCTCAGATCATGGCCGCCTTCCAGATGGAGCGGCTCACCCTCGCCGGTATGGGTCTGGGCCACGCCGCCGAGTGCCTCGAGGAGGCGACCGCCTACGCCCGCGACCGGGAGGTCTTCGGCGTTGCACTGATCAGCCTGCAGACCACGCGGCATCGCCTCACCCAGCTGCAGATCGAGTTCGAGTGCGCACAGCTGATCACCTACCGGGCCGCAGCCCGGCTGGACTCCGGTCACCCCGAGGCCGCCGCCTCAGTCGCGATGGCCAAGTACCAGGCGGCCATTGCCGCGAACCACATCGTGGACGAGTGCGTCCAGATCTACGGCGGCGCCGGCTTCCTGGAGGAGACACCGGTCGCCCGTCACTACCGCGACGCCCGGGTGCTGCGGATAGGCGGCGGCACCGACGAGATCCAGCTCGAGATACTCGCCAAGGGCCTGCCGGCATGATCGACGCGGCGCTGGAGGACGGCCCGGGCCGGACGAGCACTCCGGCCGGGGACGTCCGCGCGGCAGTGCTGGCCGCCGAGACCGGTGTGAGCACCGAGCGCTGGCCGCAGAAGCTCCCCGTCGCGGACCGGCTCGCCGTCCTGCTCGACGTCGACAGCTGGGTCGAGGACGGCCTGCTGGCCAACGCCGAGACCCCGAGCCTGCCGGCGGACGGCGTCCGCACCGGCGTCGGGCGGATCGACGGGCGCACGGTCGCCGTCATCGCCCACGACTTCGCGGTCAAGGCGGGTTCGTGGGGCGCGCTGACGTGCGAGAAGCAGATCCGCATCCTCGAACGCGCCGACCGGGACCTGCTGCCGGTGCTCTACCTCGTCGACTCCGCGGGCGGCCGGCTCACCGACCAGCTCGGCTTCTTCTCCGACCGGCGCGGGGCCTCGCGCATCTTCCAACTCCAGGTCGCGCTGTCCGGGCGCGTCCCGCAGATCTGCTGCCTGCTCGGCCCGTCCGCCGCCGGTGGGGCGTACATGCCCGCCTTCACCGATTGGGTCGGCATGGTCGAGGGCAACGCGTCCATGTACCTGGCCTCGCCGCGAGTGGCGGAGAAGGTCACCGGCGAGCGCACCACCCTGGAGGAGATGGGCGGCGCGCGAATGCACGCCACCGTCTCCGGCTGCGGGGACGAGGTGTTCGGCTCGGACTGGGAGGTCATCGCCGCCGCGCGGCTGCTGCTGAGCTACCTGCCCGACAGCTGGGAGCAGCGCCCGGCCGTAACGCAGTCCGTCCCTCCCGTCCGCGACGACTGGGACGGGGTCATCCCGGCCGACGAGGCCGCCGCCTACGACATCGGCGAGGTCATCGATCGGCTCGTCGACGCCGACTCGTTCTTCGAGATCAAGAGCCAGTGGGCGCAGGAGCTGGTGGTCGGGCTCGGACGCATCGACGGGCGGGTCGTCGGCATCGTGGCCAATCAACCGCAGGTGCGCAGCGGCGCGATCTTCATCGACTCCGCCGACAAGGCCGCGCGGTTCATCACGCTGTGCGACGCGTTCAACATCGCGCTGCTGTTCCTGCACGACGTCCCCGGCTTCATGGTCGGTGTCGCGGTCGAACGGCAGGGCATCATCCGGCACGGTGCCAAGATGATCACCGCCATGGCCAGCGCCGAGGTGCCGAAGTTCTCGGTCATCCTGCGCAAGTCCTACGCCGCCGGCTACTACGCGATGTGCGCCCCCGGCTTCGAGCCGAGGGCCTCGCTCGCGCTGCCGACGGCCACCATCGGGCCGATGGCCGCCGACGCGTCGGTCAACGCGATGTACGCGAAGAAGATCGCGGAGATCGACGACGCGGACGCGCGCGCGGACTACATCCGCGAGCGCACCGCCGAGCAGCACGCAGACATCAACCTGTTGCGGCTGGCCAGCGAGCTGGTCGTCGATGCGGTCCTCGAGCCCGAGGCGCTGCGCCAGGACCTCAGCCGCCGCCTGACCGACGCCGACGGCTGGTCGCGCGGACCGCAGCGCCGCCATCACCACGTGAGCCCGGTATGACCCGGACCACGGCACCGCACGGCACGGCACGGCACGTGAGCGAACAACCGGAAGGTAGCCAATGACGGACAACCTGACCCAACTGCTGGCGACGCCGCTGCAACCGCTGCGTGAGCAATGGCGCTCGGCCGCCCAGGACGAGACGCTGCGCCGGGCGCGGGCCCTGCACGCGCAGAGCCCGGACACGTACTGGACCTGGGTTGCCGAGCAGCAGCGCTGGACCCAGCCGTGGACGTGCGTGCGCACCGGGGAGATGGGTGATTTCACCTACTTCGACGACGGAACGATGAACGTCGCGGACAACTGTGTCGACCGGTGGGCCGAGAACCCGATCACCGCGGACAAGCCCGCCATCATCTGGGAGGGCGAGCCGGGCGACGCCCGCACGGTCACCTACGCCGAGCTCGCCGACGAGGTGAACCGGTTGGCCGGCGCGCTCACCCACCTCGGTGTGGCCAAGGGCGACGTCGTCGCGATCTACATGTCGAACTCGATCGAGGCGTTCACCGCGATCCACGCCTGCAACCGGATCGGCGCGATTTACACCGTGTTGTTCTCCGGGTTCGGGCCCGACGCGGTGATGGCCCGGCTCGAGGCGTCCCGGGCCAAGGTCGTGGTCGTCCTCGACGCCGCCTACCGTCGCGGCAAGCTCATCGCGCTGCTCGACACCCTGCGCACGGCCCGCGGCAAGCTCGACACCGTCGAGCAGACGATCGTGGTCGACCGGACCGGACGTGAGCTGCCGCTCGAGATCGGCGAGATCTCCTACGCCGATGCCCTGCAGCTCGCCCCTGACGGCGTCCCGGCGGCCGCGCTCGAGGCCAACGACCCGGCGTTCCTGATCTTCACCAGCGGCACCGAGGCCAAGCCGAAGGGCGTCGTTCACAGCGTCGCCGGGTTCCTGCTCGGTACCTGGGCCAACGTGCTGTGGCAGGTCGATCCGCGGCCCGATGACGTCTACTGGGTGGCCGCCGACGTCGGCTGGCTGACCTTCCCGATCCAGGCCGTGGTCGGCGGGCTCGCGCACGGCATGACAATCGTCTGCTTCGAGGGCGCAATGGACTCACCCTCCAACGCCCGCTTCTACGAAATCTGCGAGAAGCACGCCGTGACCACGGTTCTCGGTGCGCCGACCCTGCTGCGCATGCTGCGCAAGTACGGCGACGACCTCGCCGCCGCCCACCCGCTTCCCCGGCTGCGCCTGGCCACGGTGCAGGGCGAACCGCTCGACGGCGACACCTTCGGCTGGGCCAGCACGCACCTGGGCGGCGGCGTCCCCGTCGTCAACGCCTACGGCCAGACCGAGACCGGTTCGACCTGGGCGCTGCCGGTCGCCGGCGTCGAAGCCCTCAAGCCCGGCTCGACCGGGACCGCGGTTCCCGGCCACGTGTACGCCGTGGTCGACGACAACGGAGTCCCGGTGCCGCCCGGAACCAAGGGCAACCTGGTGATCACCGAACCCTTCCCGACCCTCGCCCGTACGGTCTGGAACGACGCCGCGCGCTACCGGTCCGCCTACTTCACCCGATTCCCTGGCGTCTACTGCACCAACGACGAGGCCGTCGTCGACGGCGACGGGCACCTGTGGGTGCTCGGCCGGGCCGACGACGTGATCAATGTGGCCGCGCACCGCATCTCGACGCTGGAGATCGAGGCGATCGCCACGGCTCATCCGCAGGTGGCCGAGGCAGCGGTCGTCGGCGTCTTCGACCCGCTCAAGGGCACCGTCCCGGTCGCGTTCCTCACCCTGCTCGACGGCGCCGACCCCGGGCCGGTCAAGCAGGAGGTCTCGGACGAGGTGGCCTCGCAGCTCGGTGGCTACGCCCGGCTCAGCGCGGTCTACTTGACCTCGGCCCTGCCCAAGACCCGCACCGGCAAGACCATGCGGCGCCTGCTGCGCGACGTGGTGGAGCACGGCGCACCGCAGGGTGACATCAGCGCGATGGATGACATCGCCGGGCTGCGCGCCGTCCAGTCGGCCGTCGCCGGCCCGCCGGCCGAGGGCGGCTGATCGCGTTGCCGGGACTTTGGTTCGAGCAGCTGGAGCCGGGACTGCGTGTCAACCACGCGAGCACCCGGACGGTCACCGAGACCGACAACGTGCTGTTCACGACGATGACGATGAATCCGCAGCCGTTGCACCTGGACGCGGAGTTCGCGGCGAGGACGGAGTTCGGCCGCCCGCTGGTCAACAGCCTGTTCACCCTGGGCCTCGTGGTCGGGCTGGCCGTGCCCGAGCTGACGCTCGGCACCACGGTTGCGAACCTCGGGTTCACCCGCGTCGACTTCCCGAACCCGGTGTTCGCCGGCGACACCGTCCACGTCACCACCGACGTGCTCGACGCCCGGCGCTCGAAGTCCCGCCCGGACGTGGGCATCGTGACCTTCGAGCACCACGGTCTCAACCAGCGTGACGAGCTCGTCTGCCTGGCCGTCCGCGCCGCGATGATGCACTGCCGACCGACCGATGCCTGACGTGAGTGGCCGGATGACCCGGATGCGCAGCCTGCTGTTCGTGCCGGGCACGCAGGCCGACATGATCGCGAAGATCCCCCGGTTCGGACCGGACGTCGCGGTCGTGGATCTGGAGGACGCCGTTGCCCCGACGGACAAGGCCGCCGCGCGCAGCACCGCCGCCGTGGCGATCGACTCCCTCGACGCCGGACGCACCACCGTGCTGATCCGGATCAATCCGGTCGACTCGGCCTGGTTCGGCGACGACCTGGCGTCCGCCGCCGCGTGCGCGGCGGTCGGCGTAGTGGTGCCCAAGCTGAGCACGCTCGATCAGCTGCGCCGGCTGCGCGCGGCCCTGGACGAGCTGTCCTGGCCGTCGGCCGTGGTCGTCGCCGGCATCGAGACCGCGTTGGGTGTCGCCGACGCCCGGCCGCTGCTCGCGTCCGGCGTAAGTGCGGCCTACTTCGGAGCCGAGGACTACATCGCCGACATCGGCGGACGTCGCACCCCCGGCGGCGACGAGGTGCTCTACGCACGCAGCCAGGTCTGCCTCGCCGCGCATCTCGCCGGCATCCCCGCGGTCGACCAGGCCGTGGTCGTCCTCGGCGACGACGAGCAGTTCCGGGCCGACGCCGCCGCCGGTGCGGCGATCGGGTACCAGGGCAAGATCTGCATCCATCCGCGGCAGGTCGAGCTCGCCCACGACGCGTTCACCCCCGGCCCGGACGCGATCGCGCATGCCCGCGCCGTCCTGTCCGCGGGAGCGGGCGGGGTCGGCGTCGTGGACGGCCAGATGGTCGACGACGTCCACCTGCGGATCGCCCGCACCGTGCTGGCCCGGGCGTCGCAGGACCCGGTGGGCCGGGAATGACGATCGTCCCGATCACGAAGGTGCTCATCGCCAACCGCGGCGAGATCGCGCTGCGGATCGTGCGCGCCTGCCGCGACGCCTCGGTGGCCAGTGTCGCCGTCCACGCCGACCCGGACGCGGGCGCGCCGTTCGTCCGGCTGGCCGACGAGGCGGTCGCGCTGGGCGGAGCCACGTCCGGCCAGAGCTACCTCGACATCGCCAAGCTGTTGGACGCGGCCGCGCGCACGGGCGCCGACGCGGTCCACCCCGGGTACGGCTTCCTGGCCGAGAACGCCGAGTTCGCCGAGGCCGTACTCGATGCCGGACTGGTCTGGATCGGCCCTCCGCCGGAGGCGATCCGCTGCCTCGGCGACAAGGTCCAGGCCCGCGCCATCG
>JBDTGE010000115.1:0-5270 GCA_039937575.1 Jatrophihabitantaceae bacterium | reverse complement strand
GCTGTCGAGTAGCTCACCGACGGTGCGCTTGGACAGGCCGCCCGGGTAACCGGAGTGCCGGTAGCGGTACTCGTCGCGCTTGGCGCCGGAGACCGCGACCTTGCCCGCGTTGATGATGACGACGAAGTCGCCGACGTCGACGTGGTTGGCGAACTGCGGCTTGTGCTTGCCGCGCAACAGCGTGGCGGCCTGGCTGGCCAGACGGCCCAGGACGACATCGCTGGCGTCGATGACGTGCCAGACGCGGTCGATCTCGCCGGGCTTGGGGGTGTAGGTGCCCACTTTTCCACTTTCTCGGTCTTCACGCCGTCCTGGGTGATGATGAACCCTGACGGCGCCCCCGCGGTCACTGCGGCTGCAGTCGGACCCCGAGGCATGGCCTGCGCGCGCAGGGGCCTGCGCACGAGGGTCGACTCTACCGGCGGGCGCAGGCCGCAGCCAAATCCCGGACGGCCGGCGAATCTCATCCGCGCTCTACTCGTTGTACCGAACAGCAGTCCCCCACCGCCGAGCTGACGGGATCCCAGAGTCGATGAGCGAACACGCCCGGCCCCGCGCGAAGTCCGGCTTTGCCGCCTGGATCCCGTTCCTCTGCTTCCTGTCGGCGATCCTGCTGGTCTCGGGCGCGGCCATCACCTGGGTCACCGCGCCGAACTGGGGCAAGCACAACGCCATCGCCGCGCCGCGCGACGTCGGCGCCGTCCCGTCTCTCCAGGGTGCGCTGGCCGCGCTGATCTCGCCGTACATGATCGAAATACCCAGGCTCAAGTCGAAGGCGCCGATCGTGGACGTGGGGACGCTCGCCAGCGGGGCGCTGGAGATACCGGCCAACCCGAGGACGGTCGGCTGGTGGTCGCACGGGGCCAAGCCGGGGGCCCGCAAGGGGACCGCGATCCTGGCCGGGCACATCAACATGTCCGGGGTCGAAGGGGTGCTCGCGCGGATCGGCACGCTTAACCCGGGCGACCTCGTCCTGGTCGACGGGTTGCACGGCGGCAAGCACACCCAGGTGAAGTTCAAGATCACCGGAGTGCGGACGTATGCGAAGAAAGGCCTGCCGTACAAGGAGATCTTCAACCAGAACAGCGTCGGGCGCCTGGCCATCGTGACCTGTGGCGGACCGTTCGACGCGAGCACCGGCAACTACCTAGACAACATCGTCGCCTACGCAGTTCCCGTGTAGCTCAGCGCGGACGGACCAGGTGCGTGGCGACGCTGCCGGTGATTGGTCGGTGTGTCATCCGGTTCCGTCGCCACACACAACCGATCAGCGGGGCCGAACTACGCGCGTTTCGTCGAACACGGCCGTATCGGACGGGTAGACCGTGCCGTCGGCCCCGAAGACCAGGAACCGGTCGAAGGAGCGCGCGAACCAGCGGTCGTGGGTGACGGCAAGGACGGTGCCGTCGAAGGCCGTCAGCCCTTCCTCCAGCGCCTCGGCGCTGACCACGTCCAGGTTGTCGGTCGGTTCGTCCAGCAGCAGCAGGGTGGCCCCGGACAGCTCGAGCAGCAGGATCTGGAGCCGGGCCTGCTGTCCACCGGACAGCGTCCCGAACGCCTGATCGCCCTGCTGGTTCAGGCCGTACCGCCGGAGCGCGCCCATCGCCCGGCCGCGGTCCAGCCCCCGCCGATCACCCTCGCCCGCCCAGAGCAGGTCGACCGGAGTCCGATCGATCCACTCCGGATGCGCGTGGGTCTGCGCGAACAGGCCCGGCAGCACGCGCGCACCCAACCGCCACGACCCGGTGTGCGCGACCGTGTCACCGGCGAGCAGGCGCAGGAAGTGCGACTTGCCGGCCCCGTTCGCGCCCACCACGCCGACGCGCTCGCCGTAGTAGATCTCGGCGTCGAACGCGTCCATCAGGCCAGTGAGCTTCAGGTCTTCGCAGATGACCGCACGGACGCCGGTCCGGCCGCCGCTCAGGCGCATCGTCACCCGCTGCTCGACCGGCTTGTCCGGCGGTGGCGGCTCGGCCTCGAGGCGCTCGAGCCGCCGAGCCATCACGCGGTACTTCTGCGCCATGACCTCGCTGACTTTCGCCTGCTGCTGCAGCGTCCGCACCAGCTCCTTGAGCCGCGCGTGCTCCTCCTCCCAGCGGCGACGAAGCTCGGCCATCCGGTCGTGCTTGGCCGAGCGCGCCTGGTGATAGGACTCGAATCCGCCGCCGTGGACCCAGGTCGTCCCGCCCTCGACGGTGACGATGCGGTCGGCGACGGTGGCCAGCAGCTCCCGGTCGTGGCTGACGAACAGCACTGTCTTCTTGGTCTCGAGCAGACGCTGTTCCAGCCACCGCTTGCCCGGCACGTCCAGGTAGTTGTCCGGCTCGTCGAGCAGCAGCACCTCGTCCGGACCGCGCAGCAACAGCTCCAGCGCCAGCCGCTTCTGCTCGCCGCCGGAGAGCGTGGTCAGCTCGCGGTACTTGCAGCCGTCAAAGGGAACGCTGAGCGCCGCGACGGTGACGGTGTCCCACAGCACTTCGACGTCGTAGCCGCCCGCGTCGCCCCAGCGGGTGAGCGCGTGGGCGTAGGCCAGCTGGGCCTGCTCGTCATCGCGCTCCATGAGCACCAGCTCGCTGGCCTGCAAGGCGTCCCACGCCGCCCGGACGGCCGGCGGCGCGAGCCCGATCAGGAACTCCTGCACGGTCGTGGCGTCGCGCACCGAACCGATGAACTGCCGCATGACGCCGAGCCCGCCGACCTGCGCGATCGCGCCCTGCTGGGGGTCGAGGTCGCCGGCGATCAGTCGCAGCAGCGTCGTCTTGCCGGTTCCGTTCGCACCGACGAGCGCAGCTCGGGCCCCCTCGCCGATGCGGAAGTTGACGTCGTCGAGCAGGACCAGCCCGTCGGACAGGGTGTGCCGCAGTGCCGAGACGTCGAGGTAGCCCACGTGAGTCAGTCTCCGGGATGCACCGTCCGCGGGTGCATTTGGGCCCGAGCGCGGCACAATCGAGCATGTGACCGCTGACCTCGAGGACCTGCGCGCCGTCCTGCCCGACGGGGCCCTGCTCACCGACCCGGACAGCACCGGGTCCTACCGCCAAGACTGGGCCCGCGACCCGAACGCCGGGTGGCCGCTGGCCGTCGTCCGCGCGAGCTGCACCGAGGACGTCCAGGCGACCCTGCGGTGGGCGAGCGCGCACGGCGTCGCGGTGGTACCGCGCGGCGCCGGTTCGGGCCTGTCCGGCGGGGCGACCGCGGTCGACGGCGGCTTGGTGCTCAGCACCGAACGGATGCGGTCGATCACGGTCGATCCGGCGTCCCGTGTCGCCGTGGTGCAGCCCGGGCTGCTGAACGTCGAGGTGAAGCGGGCGGTCGCCGAGCACGGCCTGTGCTACCCGCCGGACCCGTCCTCGTTCGAGATGTGCTCGATCGGGGGCAACGCCGCGACCAACGCCGGCGGGCTGTGCTGCGTCAAGTACGGCGTCACCTCCGACTACGTGCTCGGCATGCAGGTCGTCCTGGCCGACGGCACCGCACTTCGGCTGGGCGGCCCGCGCCTGAAGGACGTCGCCGGATTCTCGCTGACCAAGCTGTTCGTCGGGTCCGAGGGTCTGCTCGGCGTGATCACCGAGCTGACCCTGCGGCTGGTCCCGGCTCCCCCGCCGGCCTCGACGCTCGTCGCGATCTTCGGCTCGATCGACGACGCGGCCGCGGCCGTGCTGGGCATCACCGGCCAGCTACGTCCCTCGATGCTCGAGCTGATGGACCACACCACGATCAACGCGGTCGAGGACTTCACCAGCATGGGCCTGGACCGCTCGGCCGAGGCCCTGCTCATCGCCCGTTCGGACGCCCCGGGCGCGAGCGCCGGACTCGAGATCTCCGCGATGGAGAAAGCCTGTCTGAGCGCCGGAGCGAGTGACGTCTTCTGCACCGACGACCCCGTCGAGGGTGAGGCGTTCGCCGCCGCGCGCCGAGCGGCCTTCCCCGCGTTGGAGCGCCTGGGCTCACTGCTGCTCGAGGATGTCGGAGTCGCGCTCCCGCAGCTGCCCACCCTGGTCCGCGGGATCGAGGAGCTGGCTACCAAGTACGAGACCACCATCGCCGTCGTCGCCCACGCCGGCGACGGGAACACCCATCCGCTCGTCGTGTACGACGCGGCCGACCCGGACGCGACGGCTCGGGCCTACGTGGCGTTCGGTGCGGTCATGGACCTCGCGCTCGAGCTGGGCGGCACCATCACCGGCGAGCACGGGGTGGGCCGGCTCAAGCGCGACTGGCTGCCGGCCTACCTCGGCGCGGACGTCATGGCGCTCAGCCGGCGGATCAAGGACGCCCTCGACCCGCAGGGCATCCTGAACCCCGGAGCCGTCCTGTAGCGGCATACTCCGTGCGGTGACGCCGACGCTCCTGGCCCTGACGGCGCTGATCGCGGTCGGCGACTGGGTCGCGGTGGCCCAGCGACGGTTCCGACTGGAGTACCTGCTCAAGCCGCTCACTCTCGGGCTGCTCATCCTCGCGGCGGTTGGTGCCGATCTCGGGGCCGCCCGGCCGTGGGTGATCGCGGCGCTGGGGTTCGGGCTGCTCGGGGACCTCGCTCTGATGTTCGGCCGCGACGACGGCTCCCCGGACGGCCCGTTCCTGCTCGGCCTGGGCAGCTTCCTCGTCGGTCACGTCTGCTACCTAGTCGGGTTCGCCCGTCACGGCTTGCACACGCTGAACCTGCTGGCCGGTGTGCTCATCGTCGGCGGGGCGGCCGCGCTGACGCTGCCCCCGGTCCTGCGCGGCGCGAAGCGGATCGCCGGCCAGGAGCTGATGGCCGTCGTCGCGGCGTACGCGGTGATGCTGGCTGCAATGGCCGCGCTCGCCGTCGGTACCGGCTCACCGGCCACGGCCGTCGGCGGGCTGCTGTTCCTCGGCTCGGACATCGCGATCGCGCACCAGCGCTTCGTCCGGTCGATCCCCCGCGGCCCGCTCGTCGTCATCGTGACCTATCACCTGGCCCAGCTGCTAATCGTGATCGGCCTGATCCACCACGGCTGAGGCCGACCAATAGGCTGCGCGCATGCCCCGCCGCCCGACGCGAAACGTGCCCACCGTCATCCTCCACGGGTGGCAGGGCTCCGGTCCCGATCACTGGCAGAGCCGGCTCGCCGCCCAGCTGCGCGAGGCCGGGCGCGAGGTCCGGTACCCCGAGCTTCCCGATGCGCAGACGCCCCACCTCGCGGCCTGGCTCGACGCGCTTCGCGCCGCGCTGGCCGGGTTGCCTGACGACGGGTTCGACGTCGTCGCCCACTCCCTCGGCGCGGTGCTGTGGCTGCATCACGTCG
>JBDTGE010000114.1:0-6287 GCA_039937575.1 Jatrophihabitantaceae bacterium | reverse complement strand
AAGATCGTCAAGGCGCAGCGCGCGCTCGAGGTCGCCGGACGGGGTTCGCTGTTCCTCGGCTTCCTGCCGCCGTTCTGGCTGGCCGGCACCGCCGCCCTCGCGCTGTCGAAGATCCTGGACAACATGGAGATCGGCCACAACGTCATGCACGGCCAGTACGACTGGATGCGCGATCCCGGCCTGAACTCGAAGATGTTCGAGTGGGACACCGCGTGCCCGGCCGACCAGTGGCGGCACTCGCACAACTACATGCACCACACGTACACGAACATCCTGGACAAGGACCGCGACATCGGTTACGGAATCCTGCGCATGGACGAGTCGCAGAAGTGGAACCCCTACTACCTGGCCAACCCGGTGGCGGCGTTCCTGCTCATGACGTTCTTCCAGTACGGCGTCGCGCTGCACGATCTCGAGACCGAGAACCTGATCACGGGCAAGCGCAAGTTCGCGGAGAACGAGCAGCTCTGGCACGGCATCTGGCGCAAGATCGGCCGGCAGACGCTGAAGGACTACGTGCTGTTCCCGGCCCTGACCGGTCCGCTGTTCCTGTCGACCATCACCGCGAACGCCACGGCCAACCTGATCCGCAACCTGTGGTCCTACTCGATCATCTTCTGCGGGCACTTCCCGACCGGTGTCGCTACCTTTACCGAGCAGGAGTGCGAGAACGAGTCGCGCGGGCACTGGTACGTGCGCCAGATGATGGGCTCGGCCAACATAACCGGCGGCCCGCTGTTCCACATCCTGTCCGGCAACCTCTCGCACCAGATCGAGCATCACCTGTTCCCGGACATCCCGGCTCGTCGCTACCCGGAGATCGCGGACGAGGTGAAGGCGATCTGCGTCAAGTACGGCCTGCCCTACAACGCCGGCGGACTCACGCGTCAGCTGGGCTCGACCTGGGGCAAGATCTTTCGTCTCGCCCTGCCCAACCGGTCGAAGGTAGACCCGGGGCCGACTATTACCGTTGTCCCCACCAAGGTCCACGCTGCCGCGTAGGCGGCCGAGGAAGAGGTACTGACATGGTCGGCAAGTTCGAGATCGGCAAGGACACAGCTCAGGAACTGGCCGAGTCGGCGGCCACCCACGTCGGCCGGATCGCCACGATCGTCAGCGGCGCCGTGCGCGAAGTCGCGCACGAGGTGGGGGAGTGGGCGAGTGACGCCTTCGAGATGCGTGACGCCGCGAACCGGGCCGAGACGGACGGCGAGCGCGAGCGGCCATGAGCGCTAGGTCCGGGCCAGGACGAGGTCGAACTCGACGCTGGTCCAGGGGCCGTCGAGCACTCGGCCGTCCGGCGCTGTACCGGCCGGATGCTCGAGGAACTCGGTGACCAGGCTGTCCTTGACGCCGAACACCGCGTCGTCGCCGAGATACTCATCGCCGGCCGCGAACGCGTGAGTGATCAGCGTGCGGTAACCGTCGGCCCGGACCATGAAGTGGACGTGTGCGGGGCGCATCGGGCTGCGTCGTGCGGCCGCCAGCAGCTCTCCGACCGGCCCGTCGGACGGGATCGGGTAGGCCGCCGGGCGGACCGACCACAGCCGGTAGGCGCCGTCCTCGCCCGAGCGTAGCCAGCCCCGAGCCGCGGCGCGGTCGCCGTGCTGGACGTCGTAGAACCCGTCCTCGTCGGCCTCCCATACGTCGATGCGGGCACCGGGAACCGCGCGTCCGGACGGGTCGCGAACCGTGCCCGACAGGTAACACGGTCGGCCCTTCGCCCCCGCGCTGATGTCGCCGCCGAGGGCCACCTCGGGCGCGCCCTCGTGGAAGAACGGCCCGAACACGGTCGACTCCGTGGCGCCGGCTGAGTTCGGAGCGTTGATCCCGACGGTGAGCATCGACAGGCCGAGGACGTCCGAGAGCAGGATGAACTCCTGCCGTCGCTCGTCGGTGATGTGGCCGGTCCGGGTCAGGAAGTCGATCGCGTCGTCCCATTCTGACTGGGTGAGACGTACCTCGCGGGCAAACGAATGCAGGTGGTGGACGAGGGACTGCATCAGCTCGGCGAACCGCGGGCTGCCGGAGCCGGAGAAGCTGGCCTGCACCGCGTCGGTCAGCGCGCCCTCGCGCGCCACCTCATCGCTCGTCATGATTCGCCGCCCTTCTGATGCCCGGCGCCGGCTGCTAACGTCCGCGCCATGGTGGCCGAGGATCGAGGCGGCGCGTAATGCCGCTCGTGCAGGTGACCCTGTCCGAGGGGCGTACGCCGGAGCAGCTGCGGATGCTGATCAGCTCGCTCACGAGCAGCGTAGTTGAGTCCGTGGGGGCGAAGAAGGAGTCGGTGCGCGTGGTACTCATCGAGGTGCCGCGGACCCACTGGGCGGCCGGCGACGTGACCCTGGCCGAACGCGACAGCAAGGGCGAGTAAGCCATTCTTGGGCCGGATGATCAACGACAGAGGCGGCCGACCCGAGTGGGTCCGCCGCCTCTGTCGTCGACTGCTAAGAGCTACTTCACCGTGACCGTTCCGGTCATGTACTGGTGGATCGTGCACAGATAGCTGTAGCTGCCTGCCTTGTTGAACGTGTACGAGTACGACCCACCTTTGCCGAGATCCTTGGACTTGAACGACTTGTCGTTCGCGGTCACGTTGTGATTGACCGAGTCCTGGAAGTCCCAGGTGACCTTGGTGCCCGTGGCGACGCTGACCGTCTGCGGGTTGAACGAGAAGTTCTTCACGTCGATGGTCACCGCCTTACTGCTGGCCGTGGTGGCGCCGCCGGTCGAACCGGTCGACTTGTGCGATCCGGGTTTGGCGCCACCACAGCCAGCGAGCAGACCCACGACCGCCAGTATCGAGACGAACACTGCGGCCCATCGCTTCGACCGGCGAATCCTGATGTCGTGAGTCATGCTGCTCCCTGGTGTGTACGGGCGGTCAGATCGTCAGTGCGGTCGGCTGCACAGCGCCCGAGATACCAATGTAGGCATCCGGGACGGGGTACTTGCCGAGCACGAAGCTGAGAATCGCCGCGTGCATCGCCTCGACGGGCTGGATCGTCGCCGCGGTCATGATGCCCCCGGCGTCGGTGACGTTGGCTGTGGCAAACGTGTACGTCTGCGCAGCCGCGTTCTCCAGGTTGAGCGCCAGCGTCGCCACGTCGGGAATCGACTTGGCGGCGTTGAGCATCGCGACCTGATCCTTGGTGATCGTCAGGGGCGCACCCGTGACGGCCGGCAGGCTGGCCTTCGTCAGCACGCCGTTCCACGCCGCGGCGTGGTCCTTGTGCTGTGCCATCGCCGTGGTCACGAACGTGGCGACCGCCGGCGGAACCTTGCCGTAGGTGCCCTTGCCGGCTGCGGCAAGCGCACCGGCGTAGGCCGTGACGGCCAGGTTCTCCAGCGCCGCCGCGAGGGCGACGACCTTGAGGTCACCGGTGTACTTGCTGGTCGCCGTGGTGCTGGAGCTGCTCCCGCTGCCTGTGCCGGTACTCGTCGGCGACGGCGTGGTGGAGCTCTTGGTGCCGCCCGAGCTCGAGCAGGCGGCAACGGTGCCGAGCACCGCGGCGCCACCCACACCGACCAGGAACGAGCGACGGGCGGTGTTCGACCCGCGGCTCATGTGGGCCAGGTTGGCCGAGAACTCGTCCAGCGTCTTGGCGACGCCGCCGAAGGTCTCGTTGTGCAGCATGTCCAACTCGGCGGTCATCGCGGTCAGCTCATGCTCGCTGATCGCCATCTCCGGCTGGTTGTTCCGCTTGAACCTCACTGGACTGCCCCCTCTGCAACCGGCGAAGCCATCGACGTCGGATAGAAACCATCAGGGAAGCCAACGCTCCCTGCGGCCGCGGGCAACTTGGCCGCGTTCGGTGGAAGAGCGATCTCGCTGGCCAGGTTGGCTCCGAGGAGCGCCTTCACCGCCAGCAGGATCGCCTTGTGCTGAGCCTCGACGCCCGCCACGCTGGAGAACAGCTGGCGCAGTTCGGACGTGCTCACCTGACCCACGTTCTTGGTGTAGGTCTGCGCAGCGACGTCCTCGAGGGTGATGGCCAGACCGACCACATCGGCCGCGCCCTTGATCGTCGGCACCGCGGCGTTGACCGCCTTGAGGTACTTCGGGTCGGGCTTGTTCTGGGCCTTGCCGCCGAGCTTGACCACCGCGGCGTTGAACGCCTTGGCGTGGTCGGCGTGCTGGGCCTTGGTCATCGTCGCGAACGCCTTGACGACCCCGTTGGCGCTCTTGCCGCCGATGAAGGGGAGGGTCAATGCCGTCGTGTAGGTCGCGACGGCGAGGTTCTCCAGGCTGGCTGCGGTCTGCAGCGCCATGACGTCCTTGGAGCTGGCTGCGAATGCCGGCGAGGCCAAGGCCAGCGCCGCGATGCCGAGGGCACCTGCACCCAGAACTGCTCCACCGACGCGAAGGTCGCGCCGGTTCTCGAATCGTGATTCCTGTGCGGCCTCTACGTAGGCATTGAGATCATGCCGCGCACCGGCCATTGCGTCTGACTGAAGATCGCCTGACTCCACGAGCAATTCGCGGAATCGGGGTTCATCTAGGTTGCCGTCCACCTGCCACCCTCACTGTCCGGCTCGGCACTGAAGGCCGTGCCACTCGATCGGATTCAACAATCGCTGTTCGGGCCCCTGATCACCCGCGGTTCCAATCGATGTCGAAGATGCGACTTTCGTTACCTCACGGTTACGTTGTGTCCCAGATCCCGGTGTCTGAGATCCGGGACGGACGCGGGCGCGCCGCGGTAGCCTGCGGGGCCTCGCGCGGTGTCCTATTGACCGGTGACCGCGACGTTCGACCGGCTGTGGGCCGACCTGGACCCCATCGGGCGCCATCCGGGAACCGGCGGCTATCGGCGCTACGCCTGGACCGGCGAGGACGCGACCCTGCGGGACTGGTTCTCCGGTGAGGCGTCCGCGCGGGGTCTGGACCTCATCACTGACCGCGCCGGCAACCAGTGGGCGTGGTGGGGGGACCCGGACGCGCAGCCCGGGCTCGTGGTCGGCTCGCACTTGGACTCGGTTCCGGACGGCGGCGCGTTCGACGGGCCGCTGGGCGTGGTGTCCGCGTTCGCCGCCCTGGACGCGTTGCGCGAGGCGGGTTTTCGGCCTGGCCGCCCGATCGGCGTCGTGAACTTCGGTGACGAGGAGGGCGCCCGCTTCGGTGTCGCCTGTGCCGGTTCACGGATGATCACCGGGGCGCTCGGGGCCGAACGGGCCCTGGGCCTGCGCGACGCCGACGGGGTGACGATGGCCGAGGCCATGGCCCGCGCCGGGCGCGACGCCACCCAGGTCGGCCGGGACGAGCAGACGCTCGGCCGGATCGGCACGTTCGTCGAGCTGCACGTCGAACAGGGCCGCGGGCTGATCGACCTGGGCCGGCCGGTCGCCGTGGGTTCGGGCATCTGGCCGCACGGCCGCTGGCGAATCGAGCTGCCCGGTCAGGCCAACCACGCGGGCACGACCCGGCTGGCCGACCGCCACGATCCGATGCTGGGCCTGGCCGAGGTGATCCGGCGCGCGCGCGGTGCGGCGGTCGATCGAGAGTCGGTCGCCACCTGCGGCAAGGTGCGCGTGCAACCCAACGGGGTCAACGCGATCGCCTCCCTGGTCAGCGTGTGGCTCGACGCGCGCGGTCCCGTCCCGGACTCGGTGCGGGGTGTCGTGGCCGACGTGGCCGCGGTCGTGGCCGAGCACGACGGCCAGATCACCGAGGAGTCCTGGACCGAGCGCACCGCGTTCGACGGCGCGCTCGCCGATCGCTTGAGCCGCCGGCTCGACGCCGCGCCGCTGCTGGACACCGGCGCGGGACACGACGCGGGCGTGCTGGCCGCGGACGGCATCGCGACCGCGATGCTGTTCGTGCGCAACCCGACCGGCATCTCGCACTCACCGCAGGAGTTCGCCGAGCGCGAGGACTGCCTGGCCGGGGTCGACGCGCTGGTGAGCGTGATCACGGACCTGGCGCAGTGAAGTTCCACGCGGACTACGCGCTGCTGCCCGGCGGCCTCGCGCGCGACGTCGGGTTCGTCGTGGACGACGGACGGTTCGCGGCGATCACGGTCGGTGAGCCGGCGCCGGACGCCCGGCGGTTGCCCGGCCTCGTCCTGCCCGGGTTCGCGAACGCTCACAGCCACGCCTTCCACCGCGCGCTGCGGGGGCGAACCCACGATCGGGGCGGCACGTTCTGGACCTGGCGCGAGCGGATGTACGCGGTGGCCGCGCGGCTGGACCCCGACTCGTACCTCGAACTCGCCCGCGCGACCTACGCCGAGATGGCGCTGGCTGGAGTCACGGCCGTGGGCGAGTTCCACTACCTGCACCACGGG
>JBDTGE010000113.1:0-13423 GCA_039937575.1 Jatrophihabitantaceae bacterium | reverse complement strand
CAGATGCCGCTCCCACACCTTCTTGTTCGCCGAGTTGAAGGCGTAGATGGTGTCGTTCTCGGTAGCCACGATCGTCAGACCCCCGGCGACGATCGGTGAGGCGTAGACGGCGCCGTCGAGCTTGATGCGGGCAGTGACGTGCAGGCCGCCGGTGTACCTGGGCGTGCTCGCCGAGTAGCCGCTGCGGGCGGCGTTGCCGTGATACGTCGGCCAGTCCGTCGACGCGGCGACTGCCGGTTTTGCCGACGCGGCTGCTTGAACCGACGGTGTTCGGGCCGACGGTGGCTGGGCCGACGGTGGCTGGGCCGACAATGGCCGGGCGGACGCGGTGGCGCTGGTCAGGCCGGCCAGCAGGAGCAGGGAGCACAGGACCGCGATGGGGGGGCGCATGAGCCCAGTGTGCCCACTTCCGGCTCAATCCAGAAGGTCCCGCACCGCAATGGTCTCGTCCCGGCCGGGCCCGACGCCGATCGCGGAGATCGGTGCCTTGATCATCTTCTCCAGGGCGGCGACGTAGTCCCGGGCGTTTCGCGGCAGCTCGTCCAGGGTGCGCGCGGTGGAGATGTCCTCGGTCCAGCCGGGGTAGCTCTGATAGATCGGCACCGCGCGGGCGAACTCGGCCTGGTTCATCGGCAGCTCGTCGTGGCGCACACCGTCGATGTCGTAGGCCACGCAGACGGGCACCTCGTCCAGGCCGGTCAGCACGTCCAGCTTGGTCAGCACGAAGTCGGTGACGCCGTTGATGCGGGCCGCGTAGCGCGCGATCGGGGCGTCGAACCAGCCGCAGCGGCGCGGGCGACCGGTGGTGGTGCCGAACTCGGCGCCGGCGATGCGCAGCGCCTCACCCTGCTCATCCAGCAGCTCGGTGGGGAACGGGCCCTCGCCGACGCGGGTCGTGTAGGCCTTGACGATCGCGATGACCCGGCTGATGCGCGTCGGCGGGATGCCGCTGCCGGTGCACGCCCCGCCGGCGGTCGCACTGGAGGACGTGACGTACGGGTAGGTGCCGTGGTCGACGTCGAGCAGGGTCGCCTGGCCGGCCTCGAGCACGATCGTCTGGCCCGCATCGAGCATCTGCTCGAGCAGCAGCGTGGTGTCGGCGACCATCGGCTGCAGCCGGTCGGCGTAGGAGCGCAGCTCGGCGACCACCGCCTCGACGTCCACGGCCTTGCGGTTGTAGATCTTGACCAGGATCTGGTTCTTCAGGCTCAGCGCGCCGCTCACCTTGGCCCGAAGGACGTCCTCGTCGAACAGGTCCTGGATCCGGATGCCGATGCGCGCCATCTTGTCGGCGTAGGTCGGGCCGATTCCGCGACCGGTGGTGCCGATCTTGGAGCTGCCCAGGAACCGCTCGGTCACCTTGTCCAGCGTGCGGTTGTAGGACGCGATGACGTGGGCCGAGCCGCTCACGATGAGCTTCGAGGTGTCGACGCCGCGCGCCTGCAGACCGTCGATCTCCTCGAACAGCACGCCGAGGTCGATCACGACCCCGTTGCCGATGACCGGGATGCAGCCGGGCGTCAGGATGCCGGACGGCAGCAGGTGCAGCGCGAACTTCTCGAGCTTCTCGCCCGTCCGGATGACGATGGTGTGCCCGGCGTTGTTGCCGCCGTTGAACTTGACGACGGCGTCGACCCGACGGCCGAGCAGGTCGGTCGCCTTGCCTTTGCCTTCATCGCCCCATTGGGCGCCGACGAGAACGATCGCGGGCATTGGCTCACCTCACCAGTTGGACGGCCCCGCACAGGCTAGTCGAGAGGCCTTCCCGGCGGCGCGCGGCCGGGCCATAGTGAGCCATGGCGACTTCGACCGACCCGATGTTGACGAAGATCATCCTGGACGAGTCCGAGCAGCCGACCCAGTGGTACAACCTGCTGGCCGACCTGCCGACTCCCCCGCCGCCCGTGCTGCATCCGGGCACCCTGGAACCGATCGGCCCGGAAGACCTGGCCCCGCTGTTCCCCATGGAGCTGATCGGCCAGGAGGTCTCGACCGAGCGGTACATCGACATCCCGGGCGCCGTGCTCGACGTCTACCGGCTCTGGCGGCCCTCCCCGCTGTTCCGGGCGCACCGGCTGGAGAAGGCGCTCGGCACACCGGCGCGGATCTACTACAAGTACGAGGGCGTCTCGCCGGCCGGCTCGCACAAGCCGAACACCGCGGTGCCGCAGGCGTACTACAACAAGCAGGCCGGCATCCGGCGGCTGACGACCGAGACCGGGGCCGGCCAGTGGGGCGCCGCGCTGGCGTTCGCGTGCGCGCAGTTCGGCCTGGACTGCGAGATCTGGCAGGTGCGCGCGTCCTACGACCAGAAGCCGTACCGCAAGTTCATGATCGAGACGTTCGGCGGCGTGATCCACCCGTCGCCGTCCACGCTGACCGAGTCGGGCCGGGCCGTCCTGGCGGCGCACCCGGACTCGCCCGGCTCGCTCGGCATCGCGATCAGCGAGGCGGTCGAGGTGGCCGCGCAGAACGCCGACACCAACTACTCACTCGGCAGCGTGCTCAACCACGTCCTGCTGCACCAGACCGTGATCGGCGAGGAAGCCCTGCTACAGCTGGCGAAAGTCGGCGAGACGCCCGACCTGATCGTCGGCTGTACGGGCGGTGGATCGAACTTCGGCGGGCTGGCGTTCCCGTTCCTGCGCGAGAAGCTGGCCGGCCGGATGGCCCCGGTGATCCGGGCGGTCGAGCCGGCGGCCTGCCCGACCCTGACGCGCGGCGTCTACGCCTACGACTTCGGCGACACCGCGGGCCTGACGCCGCTGATGAAGATGCACACGCTGGGCCACGACTACATCCCGGACCCGATCCACGCCGGCGGCCTGCGGTATCACGGGATGAGCCCGCTGATCAGCCACCTCGTCCACGGCGCGATGATCGAGGCGATCGCCAAGCCGCAGAGCGAGTGCTTCGCCGCCGGAGTCCAGTTCGCCCGGACCGAGGGGATCGTCCCGGCGCCGGAGCCGACGCACGCGATCGCCGCCACCATCGAGGAGGCGCTGCGCTGCAAGGAGTCCGGCGAGGCCAAGGTGATCCTCACCGCGATGTGCGGGCACGGACACCTGGACCTGGCCGCGTACGACGCCTACCTGTCCGGGAACATCCAGGACCACGAGCTGGACGACGCCGCGCTCGCAGCCGCGGTCGCCCACCTGCCCGTGGTCCCCGCCTGACCCGATTGGGCAAGGTTGACCCCCGTACGGGCGGTCATCGTTGCCTGATCGGGTCAGGTTGCGAGGGCGTCGGCGGCTGCGGGGTCGCAGTCGGCCAGGAACTGGACGCAGCGCGCGGCCTCGTCGCTCTCGTTGATCCCGGCCGCCGCCTGCCCGAGTGCGTGCAGCGCCCGCAGGAAGCCGCGGTTCGGGACGTGCGACCACGGGACCGGTCCGTTGCCCTTCCAGCCCGCGCGACGCAACGCGTCCAGTCCCCGGTGGTAGCCGGTCCGGGCGTAGGCGTAGCCCTCGACCGTGCGGCCGCCGGCCAAGGCCGCCTCGGCCAGCGTGGCCCAGGCGGCGCACGAGGTCGGGTTGTCGGCGGCGACTGCCGCGGGGTCCTCACCGGCGTCCAGCCGCCGGACGGCGGGATCCTCCGGAAGGTGGGTGGGCGGGGCGAGCAAGTTACCGAAGCCGGTCATGCCTGGCGATTCTGCCGCTTCGTCGCCGCGTTCAGTCGCTCGACCCCCGCGAGGAACAGATCGACCCCGAAGTCGTAGTAGCCGTCCTCGTCCTCGCAGTCGGTGAGCGCATCGACGCAGGCGATCAGATTCGGGAACCGCTCGGCCGGCAGCGTGGTGATCATGTCCCGCTTGGCCCGCATCGCCGCGTCCCGCTCGTCGGCCGCGAGAGCGACCTCGGCGCCGGCCATCTGGGTGACCAGCATGACCGCGGACTGCAGGGCCGAACGCGCGATGTCACTGGCCTGGATGACTGAGAACCCGGCGTCGCGCAGCATCGCGAGGGTCGCCTCGGTCAGTTCCTGCCCGGCCTCGTTGGCCAGCACCCGGTGCGCGGCCAGGTGGGCCGAGCCGGGGTGGTTCCGCAGCGACTGCACGAGCGCGCTCATCACCGCCCGCAGGCGATCGGACCACGGGCCGGAGTTCCCGAGCGGGGCCAGCTCCTGGTAGAAGCGATCACCCATGGCCGCGAGGAGTTCGTCCTTGTTCTTGACGTGCCAGTACAGCGCCATCGGGGTCACGTCGAACTCGTGCGCCAGGCGCCGGATGGTGATCGCGTCGCTGCCCTCGACGTCGGCGATGGACAGCGCCCGGTCGACGATCGCGTCCCGGGTCAGGTCGGCCCGGACGGCGGTTCTCGTATTCACACTTGACAACTATACGCTGTAGAGGTTTCCTACACAACGTAAATGTACAACGTATAGGAGACGCGACATGAAGACCCGAAACCGGACGTGGACACTGATCGCGGTAGCTCTCGCGACCTTCATGACCTACCTCGACAACAACATCGTGAACGTGGCCATCCCGGCCATCCAGCGCGATCTGCACCTGACCACGGCCGGCCTGGAGTGGGTGGTCAGCGGCTACATCCTGGTGTTCGCCAGCCTGCTGCTGGCCGGCGGACGCCTCGGCGACCTGTACGGGCGGCGGCGGCTGTTCACGATCGGGCTGGCCATCTTCACCGGCGCGTCCCTGCTCGCCGGGTTCGCCGCTAGCGACACCGTGCTGATCGCGGCTCGCGCCGTGCAGGGACTGGGCGCCGCGCTCGTCACGCCGACCACGCTGGCGATCATCGCGGCCACCTACCCCGACCCGCGCGAGCGCACCCGGGCCGTCGGGATCTGGAGTGCCGTCGGTGCGCTGGCCCTCGCGTTCGGCCCGCTGCTCGGCGGCCTGATCAGCCAGCACCTGTCCTGGGGCTGGATCTTCTTCATCAACGTGCCGGTGGGCATCGCGACGATCGCGCTCGGCCTGTGGGCCATCGCGCCGGACCACCGCGCCGCCGGTGCGCGCCGCATCGACGTCCCCGGGCTGATCACGTCGGCCCTCACGCTGTTCGCGCTGACCTACGCGTTGATCGAGGGCCACGACAAGGGCTGGACGTCCGCCGTGATCCTCGCCAGCTTCGCCCTCGCCGTGCTGTCGGGCATCGTGTTCGCAGTCGTCGAGAGCCGCGCCGACGACCCGATGGTCGACGTCTCGCTGTTCACCGAGCGGGTCTTCACCGGCGGCATCACGGCCGTCGTCATGTGGGGCTTCGGGCTGTTCGGCATCTACTTCTTCACCTCGATCTACCTGCAGGAGGTGCTCGGGTTCTCCGCCACGGTCGCGGGTGCGGCGTTCGTCCCGATGGCGCTGCTCATGGCCGCGGGGTCCGTCGTCTCGGAGAAGGTGGCGGCCCGGATCGGTTCGCACCGCTCGGTCGCGCTGGCCATGTTCCTGATGGCGGTGGGCATCGCGTCGGTCAGCCTGCTGGGCCGCGACTCCTCGTTCCTCGACCTGATGCCCAGCTTCGCGCTTATCGGCGTCGGCGGCGGGCTGTCCGTGCCGCTCACCTCGATGGTCCTGGAGACCATGCCCACCGACCAGGCCGGCGTGGCGTCGGGCATCTTCAACGCGGCGCGCGAGGTGGCCGGGCTGCTCGGCATCACCGTGATCGGCGCGATCCTCACCGCCCGGCAGAGCGCGTCGATCCACGCCGGGCACCTGCCGACGGACGCGTTCCTGTCCGGCTACCGGGCCGGACTGCTCGTGGCCGGGGTGCTCGTGGCCGCCGGCGGAGTCGCGGCCTTCCTGGCCCTACGCGGGGCGCCGCACCACGACGTCGAGCCGGACCGACACGCCGAGTTCGCGCTAGCCGGCTGAGCTGGTTTTCCCCGCTGGTAACCGGTTCGCGCCGCCGAAGCGGCGACCAGCGGGGAAAGGACGGTCAGGCCGCGGTGGACGTCCCGGTCGACAGCAGGTCCGTGCAGGCCTGCTGGACGCGGGCGGCCATGCCGACCTCGGCCAGCTTGAGGTACGAGCGCGGGTCGTAGGCCTTCTTGTTGCCCACCTCGCCGTCGACCTTCAGGACGCCGTCGTAGTTGGTGAACATGTGCCCGGCGATCTCGCGGGTGAACGCGTACTGGGTGTCGGTGTCGACGTTCATCTTCACCACGCCGTACCCGAGCGAGGCGTGGATGTCCTCGATGTCCGAGCCCGAACCGCCGTGGAACACCAGGTCGAACGGCTTGACCCGGCCCAGCTTGGCCCCGACCTCGTCCTGGATCTCCTTGAGGATCTCCGGCCGCAGCTTCACGTTGCCCGGCTTGTAGACGCCGTGGACGTTGCCGAACGTCGCCGCCAGCAGGTAGCGGCCCTTCTCGCCGGTGCCGAGCACGTCGGCGGTGTGCATCGCGTCGCCCGGCGTGGTGTAGAGCGTGGTGTTGTCATCGCCGCCGTGCACCCCGTCCTCCTCGCCGCCGACGACGCCGATCTCCAGCTCCAGGACGATGTGCGCCTTCGACGTCTTGGCCAGCAGCTCGGCGGCTATCTGCAGGTTCTCCTCGAGGTCGATCGCCGAGCCGTCCCACATGTGCGACTGGAACAGCGGGTTCTGGCCGGCGTCCACGCGCTGCTGCGAGAGTGCGATCAGCGGACGCACGTAGCTGTCCAGCTTGTCCTTCTGGCAGTGGTCGGTGTGCAGCGCGACGTGGATCGGGTACCGATCGGCGACGACGTGGGCGAACTCGGCCAGGGCGACCGCGCCGGTGACCATGTCCTTGACGTGGGTGCCGGAAGCGAACTCGGCGCCACCCGTCGAGAACTGGATGATGCCGTCGCTGCCCGAGTCGGCGAACCCCCGCAACGCCGCGTTGATCGACTCGGATGACGTGCAGTTGATGGCCGGATACGCGAAACCCCCACTCTTCGCGCGGTCGAGCATGTCGGCGTAGATCTCCGGTGTGGCGATGGGCATCGGTCGCTCCTGGGTACGTCCGGCAGTGATCGCTCGCAGTATCCCCCACCCGTCCGCGCGCAGCGAACAGCACTCGACCGCACCGCTGCGGCGTGGTCGGCTGGCGGTATGGACGTGTTGATCCTCGGCGGGACGGTCTTTCTGGGCCCCGCGGTGGCCACGGAAGCGTTGGCGCTCGGTGCACACGTCACCGTGTTCAACCGCGGCATCTCGGGCCCGGCGCCGCCCGGCACCGAGCAGGTCACCGGCGACCGCACCGTCGCCACCGATCTCGATCAGCTCGCCGGGCGGCCCTTCGACGTCGTCGTGGACACCTGCGGCTACGTCCCGGCCGACGTCACGCTCAGCGCGAACCGGCTGGCCGACACCTGCGGTCACTACGCCTTCGTGTCGAGCATCAACGCCTGGCCCGGCTGGCCGGTCCAACCCGACTACCGGGACGGTGGTCCGCACCAGGGCGACCCGGACGCCACGCGCGACGACGTTCCGGACGAGACGGCCGAGGCCCAGTCCTACGGCTGGCTGAAGGTGGGCTGCGAGCTCGCGGTCGCTCGCGCGTTCGGGGCCGGGCGCTCGGCCGCCCTGCGAGCCGGCGCGATCGTCGGGCCGAACGACAGCCAGGTGGGCCGCCTGCCGTGGTGGATCGATCGCGTCGCCCGGGGCGGCGAGGTCCTGGTACCGGGCCGGCCCTCGGATCCGGTGGCCCTGATCGACACGCGCGATCTCGCCCGCTTCGCGCTGTCCGGCGCGGCGGGGACCTTTGACGTACCCGGTCCGGGTGATCGCGACACCCGCGCCGATCTCATGGCCGCCTGCGCCGCGGCCACCGGGTCGCAGCCGTCCTTCACCTACGTCGACAGCGACTGGCTCGACGAGCAGGGTGTCCACTTCTGGACCGAGCTGCCGCTGTGGATCCCGGAGTCGAAGGGGCCCAGCGTTTTCACCTCACACAGCGCCGAAGCCCGCGCTGCCGGGCTGACCTGGCGCCCGCTCGTCGAGACCGTGGCCGACACCTGGGCCTGGCAGCAGGCCGTCCCCGGCGGCTGGACGGCGAACGAGCGCACGCCCGGGCTGGCGCCCGATCGCGAGCGCGAACTGCTGGTCGCCTGGACCGCCCGCCGGTGAATCATCCTGCCCCGCTGGTTACCCCCTTTTCCCCGCTGGTGACCGATTCCGGCCGGAAATCGGTCACCAGCGGGGAAAGCTCGCGCCGACGGCCGGTCCGAGGACGCAGCGAGAGTGCAGAGACGCCGTCCGTAGACTCCCGGGCCATGCAGCCAATCGCGAGCCAAGTGCTGGCCAATCCGCTCAGCACCGACACTTTGCTCGGTAGCTCCGCGCTGCTGGTGGTGTCGGTGATCCTGTTCGCCGAGTGCGGCCTGCTGATCGGGTTCTTCCTGCCGGGCGACACCCTGCTGTTCGCGGCGGGCATCGCGATCGCGACCCACAAGATCCACACCTCGCTCGCAGCGTTCCTCATCATCGTCCCGATCGCCGCGATCGCCGGCAACCTGGTCGGCTACTGGATCGGCTACCGGGTCGGGCCCCGAGTGTTCGACCGGCCGGACTCGCGCCTGTTCCGACCCGAGTACGTCGCGCGATCGCACGCCTTCTTCGAGCGATTCGGATCGTGGACGATCCTGGTCGGACGCTTCGTACCGATCGTGCGGACGATCGCGACCGTCATGGCCGGCGTGGGGCGAATGCGATTCTCGGTGTTCGCGCTGTACACCGTGATCGGGGGCGTCGTGTGGGCCGACGGGGTCCTGCTGCTGGGCGAGCGGCTCGGCCACATCAAGTTCGTCCAGCAGAAGAAGGGCTACATCGACTACGCGGTCATCGTCGTCGTCGTCCTCGGCCTGCTGCCGGCCGCGGTCCACTACCTACAGGGCCGCCGCAACCGCCCGCGCGCGACCGACTGACCTACTTAGCCAGCTTTGCACCTGGCCTGGACCGACTGCGGTGCGTCCACGTGAACGCCGAAGTAGGACATGGTCAACTCGCACTTCTTGACGTGGTTCTCGATCACCGCACGCTGCTGCCAGATGAACACGCCCAGGAGCACGACGACGACCAGGATCACGACCCGCGCGATGACCGCGCTGATGATCAGGCTCAGCAGCAGGCCGACCACCACGACAACGATCGTTGCGCCGATGCCGACCTTGGTGATCTCGCTCGAGTCCAGTGCCGCTACCGAATCCATCCGCCGACCGTAGCGCGCCGAAACGGCCGATCGGCGCGAGCGCGCCGGAGCCGGCCCGCTGCCGCTTACCCCGCCCCGGCCTGGGGTGGATAGCCTCAGGTGGTGACTTCACAGGGCAAGAGCGGTCTCGGTACTCCCCCGAAGCTGGCGAAGGGCGCACTGCGCCTCGTCGCGCTCGGCGGTATCAAGGAGATCGGCCGCAACATGACCATGTTCGAGTTTGCCGGCAGGCTGCTGATCGTCGACTGCGGGATGTTGCTCGGCAAGACCAACTCGCCCGGGATCGACATCACGCTGCCGGACTGGTCCTACTTCGCCGACCGGCTCGACGACGTCGACGCCGTCGTGCTCACCCACGGCCACGAGGACCACATCGGGGCACTGCCGTACCTGCTGCGTGACCGCGGCGACCTCCCGATCATCGGGTCGCGGCTGACCCTGGCGCTCGTCGCGTCCAAGCTCAGCCAGCACCGGATCAAGCCCGACCTGCGCCAGGTCCGCGAGGGCGATCAGAGCTCGGTCGGCGACTGGGGGCTGCGCTTCTTCGCGGTCAACCACTCGATACCGGACGCGCTGGCCGTCGCGATCAAGGCCGGGAAACACACCGTCCTGCACACCGGCGACTTCAAGATGGACCAGACCCCGCTGGACAACCGGCTCACTGACCTGCCCGGGTTCTCCCGTCTCGGCGACGAGGGCGTCGACCTGTTGCTGGCCGATTCGACCAACGCCGAGGTGCCCGGGTTCATCCCGTCCGAACGGGACGTGGGCAAGGTCGTGAAGGACGTGATCCACAAGGCGAAGGGCCGGATCATCGTCGCCTGCTTCGCCTCGCACGTGCACCGCGTGCAGCAGGTGCTCGACGCCGCGGTCGAGTCCGAGCGCCAGGTCGCGCTGGTCGGGCGATCGATGGTCCGCAACATGCAGATCGCCCGCGAGCTCGGGCTGTTACACGTCCCCGACGGGGTGCTGATCGAACTGAAGGTGGCCGAGGAGCTGCCCTCGCGACGCGTCATGCTCATCTCGACCGGGTCGCAGGGCGAGCCGCTCTCGGCCCTGTCCCGCATGGCCAACCGCGAGCACCAGACCGTCCGGATCTCCAGCGACGACACGATCCTGCTCGCGTCCTCGCTCATCCCGGGCAACGAGACGTCGGTCGGCGAGGTCATCAACGGCCTCTCCCGACTGGGCGCGACCGTCGTGCACAAGTCGATGGCCCTGGTGCACGTGTCCGGCCATGCGCCGGCCGGCGAGCTGCGCTACCTGATCAACGCGGTGCGCCCGAGGAACCACATGCCGGTGCACGGCGAGTGGCGTCACCTGCGTGCGCACGCCGCGATCGCCCGCTCGATGGGGATCCCGGACGAGCGGATCATGCTGGCCGAGGACGGCACGGTCGTCGACCTGGTGGACGGCCTGGCGCGGATCACCGGCAAGATCCCGGTCGGCTACGTCTACGTCGACGGGCTCGAGGTCGGTGACATCGGCGACGCGACGCTCAAGGACCGCCGGATCCTCGGCGAGGACGGCTTCCTGTCGATCCTGATCGCGGTCGACCTCGAGGTGGGCAAGGTCGTCTACGGCCCGGAGATCACCGCGCGCGGGTTCAGCGACGACCCCGGGGCGCTCGACCCGATCCAGGCCGAGCTGGTCGAGGTCATCGAGAAGGCCTTGGCCGACGGCACCCGCGACTCCGGTGCGCTGGCCAACCTGACCCGTCGCACGGTCGGCCGCTGGGTCGACCGGACCTACCGCCGTCGTCCCATGCTGATGCCGATGATCGTCGAGGTCTGATCCACTTCCTGGCCCTGCGCCGCGGGAGCACTCGGCCGCCGGAGTGAGGAGCAGCGCCGGTGACGTGATCGACGCCTACGGGCGGGTGGCGTTCACCTCGACGAAGACGTCCTGTCCCTCGACGGTGACCGGGTAGGTGGTAAGCGGCGCCGCCTTCTTGCCCAGTGCGATCAGCCGACGTGACCAGCGCGGCATGTCCCGGCCTGCGATCCCTGGGGTCCAGTCCCGGTTTTCACCGGTGCACAGGTCGAAGCGGGAGTTGTGCCAGGGACACGTCACCTCGCCGTCGGCGAAACCTCGCCCGCCCGGCCCCCTGGTGAGTGAGAAACCGAGATGCGGGCAACGGTCGCGGGCGGCGTACACGGTGCCCTCGACTGCCCCCACGATGACCGGTGTACCCGCGACGTCGACGGTTTGCAGCTGGCCGTCGGTGAAGTCGGCGAGCGCACCGATCCGCACCTTGCCCGAGGTATTTGCGGTCACGACCGCCTCCAGCTTCGGGGAACGCTCCCTGATCGTGATCCTCTCCGCCGTTCATCGAATTGGCAAGGGTCTGGATGAGGATCCGCTTGCGGGATCATCAGTGCGGCGACGGCAATGGCCCTACGATCGCTTGGACGGCCCGCCGCGAGCCTGCCGAAGGACGGAGAGCCCGATGTCACGCTCAATGGAGGAGTTCATCGCGTCATGCTGATCTACTCGATGAGCGTCTCGGTGGACGGCTTCATCGCCGACCGCGTGGGCGCGTTCGGGTGGACGGCCCCCAACGAGGAGCAGTTTCGTTTCCACCTTGCACAGACGCGCGAACTCGGCGGCCATCTGTGCGGCCGCCGGCTCTACGAGACCATGCTCGTGTGGGAGACCGATCCTTCGCTGCGCGACAACGAGCTCGGGGCCGCGTTCGCCGACGTGTGGTGCGCCATTCCGAAGGTCGTCTTCAGCCGCACGCTCGACCGAGTTGAGGGCAACGCCCGGCTCGCCGAGGCGTCGGTGGCCGAGGAGGTCGCGGCCGCGCTCGACGCGAGCGACAAGGACGTCTCGATCGGCGGCGCCGGCCTGGCCGCGGCAGCGATCGAGCTCGGCCGCGTCGACGAGCTGCGCCTGTTCCGCAGCCCGGTCGTCGTCGGTGGCGGCACGCCCTTCCTGCCGCCGGTCATCGAACAACTTCGGCTGGAGCTGCTCGAGACCAGGACGTTCGGCTCGCGCGTGATCTACGAGCGCTACAGGCGCGCCCGCGATGAGTCGGGCTGACACCACCGTTCGAGCCATCGGCGCCTCGCCGGACCGGGTATTCGCCGCGCTGACCGCCACCACCCGACGGCAGCCTCTGGTACTTCCACAACTCCGGCAACCCGGCCCGCCCGTACCGAAGCGGCAGCAAGATCGGCGCATCCGGCTGGCCGGGCTTTCGACCGCATCTTCTGACCACGCGCGGGAGAGGCAGAATGGACAGATGACCGCTTCCACCGCGCTCCGTCCGGGGACGATCTCGCCCCGCCTGTCGGTGCCGTCCTCGGTGAACGCACCGCATTATGTCGGCGCGAAGAACGGCACCCCGTGGGACTACGACGACGAGATGGTCAAGGACGCCGGCACGATCGCCCGGATGCGCGTCGCCGGCCGCATCGCCGCCGACGCGCTGGCTGCGGTGGGCCGGCACGTCGCACCCGGGGTCAGCACCGACGAGCTGGACCGGGTCGGGCACGAGTTCATGGTCGCGGCGGGCGCCTACCCGTCAACGCTCGGCTACAAGAACTTCCCCAAGTCCCTGTGCACGTCGGTGAACGAGGTGATCTGCCACGGCATCCCGGATTCGCGCCCGCTCGGGGACGGCGACGTCGTCAAGGTCGACATCACCGCGTTCATCGGTGGCGTCCACGGCGACACGTGCGCCACGTTCTACGCCGGTGAGCCGTCGCCGGAGGTGCGCGACCTGGGCGAGCGCACGCACGAGGCGATGATGCGTGGGATCAGGGCGGTGCGGCCCGGACGTCCGATCAGCGTGATCGGCCGGGTGATCGAGTCGTACGCCAAGCGGTTCGGCTACGGGGTCGTCCGCGACTACACCGGCCACGGCGTCGGCCCGTCCTTCCACACGAAGCCGACGATCCTGCACTACGACGACCCGCGGATGAGCACTGAACTCGAGCCGGGCATGACGTTCACGATCGAACCGATGCTGACGCTCGGCGGCTTCGACTGGTACAGCTGGGACGACGACTGGACGATCCTGACCAAAGACGGCTCCTGGGCGGCGCAGTGGGAGCACACCCTGGTGGTCACCGACGACGGCGCGGAAATCCTGACCCTGCCCAGCCGTTGACCGTCCCCCGGGTTCGGACGCGCGTCAGCGACACGATCGGGCTTTCTCGGAATGTCTGCCGTATTCGCTAGACACCCCGATACAGTCCGATCGTGGACCCGGTACGCAACCCCTACGCCCCCGGCGCCGGCCAGCGCCCACCCGAGCTCGCCGGCCGCGACGCCGAGCTTGCCGCCTTCGACG
>JBDTGE010000112.1:0-5142 GCA_039937575.1 Jatrophihabitantaceae bacterium | reverse complement strand
GGGAGCGGAGACCTGCTCGACGCCATCCTCGCGGCGTTGCCCGACGCGCCGGCCGAGCACGATGTGGAGGGTGGTCCCCGGCGGGTCGCGCTCATCGGCCGCCCGAACGTCGGCAAGTCGAGCCTGCTCAACCGGCTCACCGGCGAGCAGCGATCGGTGGTCGACTCTGTCGCCGGCACGACCATCGACCCGGTC
This sequence comes from Jatrophihabitantaceae bacterium, assembly GCA_039937575.1. Classification (GTDB taxonomy): domain Bacteria; phylum Actinomycetota; class Actinomycetes; order Mycobacteriales; family Jatrophihabitantaceae; genus JBDTGE01. The sequence continues at coordinate 4,947 of JBDTGE010000112.1, read as the reverse complement.
GACAGCCTGGTCGAGCTCGGCGGTCAGGTGTGGCGCTTCGTGGACACGGCCGGCCTGCGCCGTCGGGTCCACCAGGCCAGCGGCATGGAGTACTACGCCAGCCTGCGGACGGCAGCCGCCATCGAGGCGGCCGAGGTCGCGGTCGTGCTGCTCGACGCCGCCGACCGCCTGTCCGAACAGGACCAGCGGGTCATCGCGGAGGTCGTCGAGGCCGGCCGCGCGCTGGTCATCGCGTTCAACAAGTGGGACCTGGTGGACGAGGACCGGCGCGATCTGCTCGAGCGGGAGATCAGCCGCGATCTGGCCCGGGTGGCGTGGGCCCCCACCATCAACGTGTCGGCCAAGACCGGCCGCTCGGTCGAGAAGCTGGCTGGGCACCTGCGGACCAGCCTGGCCTCCTGGGATCGTCGAATCTCGACTGGACGTCTGAACACCTGGCTGACCGAGGTCGTCGGCCAGACACCACCGCCGCCCCGCGGGGGCAAGGCACCGCGGGTGCTGTTCGCGACGCAGGCCGACACCCGGCCACCGCGGTTCGTCCTGTTCACGACCGGCTTCCTCGAGGCCGGTTACCGGCGCTTCCTGGAGCGCCGGTTGCGTGAGGACTTCGAGTTCACCGGCACGCCGATCGAGATCTCGATCCGCGTCCGGGAGAAACGGGGTGCGGTCAGTCGCTGACCGTTGGCCGATCGCTCCTCCGGCCTGCGATAAAGTAATCGCGGTCATCAAGACCGGGACGTGGCGCAGCTTGGTAGCGCACTTGACTGGGGGTCAAGGGGTCGCAGGTTCAAATCCTGTCGTCCCGACAGAGAGCGGGCCCGGTAGGTACGGGCGGAGCGGTTCGGCGGCAGGTGCCACCGAACCCGCGGATGTCGGTATGAGGCAACTGGTCGGCAAGAGGCAGCACCGGGAGGCAGCGTGACCGCAGCACCCGATGCCCAGGACGTCACGACCGAGCGCATCTGGACCATCCCGAACCTGCTCAGCGGTCTGCGGCTGCTCGGGGTGCCGCTGTTCCTGTGGCTGCTGCTCGGTCCGCACGCTGACGGATGGGCGCTGGTCGTGCTGATGGTGTCCGGCTTCACCGACTGGGCCGACGGCGTGCTGGCTCGCAAGCTCAACCAGATGAGCCGCCTGGGCGCCCTGCTGGACCCGCTGGCCGATCGGCTCTACATCCTGGCCACGCTCGTCGGACTCGTGCTGCGGCACATCATCCCGTGGTGGCTGGCCCTCGCGATCGTCGGACGGGACGTGATCCTGACCGTCGGCCTGGGGCTGCTCCGGCGCCGCGGCTGGGGTCCGCCGGACGTCCACTACCTGGGCAAGGCGGCGACGTTCTGCCTGCTGTACGCGTTCCCGCTGCTGTTGATCGGCGCGCACCACGGGACGCTGGCCGACGTGGTGCGCCCGATCGCCTGGGCGTTCACGGTCTGGGGCACCGGCCTGTACCTCTGGGCCGGCGCGGCGTACGTGCGGCAGATCGCCCAACTCCTGCGGCAGGCACCGCTCTGATGTCGACACCCGCACCCCAGGACCCGACCTCTTTAAAGACGCAGGCACTTGTCGACTTAGTGATGAATCCCCGCGATCTGGGGTACGAGGCTGCGGCCGCCCGGCGCGGCGGACAGCCGGCCCGGCACTGGTACGACGGCCCGGCGGTCGTGCTGGGCGCCGCAGTCATCGGCTTCGTACTGGTCCTCGCCTACGTCCACACCCACCGCGGCGCACCGGAGGCGGCCACGGTGCACGCCGGGCTGGTGCAGCGGGTCCGCGCCGCGCAGAGCCAGGACTCCGCACTCGCCTCGAGCGTGCAGACGCTCAACGCCGAGCTGAACACGGTGCGCGACAGCGCGCTGTCCTCCACCGCCGGGCTGGCAGCCCAGCTGAACCGGGCCGAACTGGAGGCGGGCCAGGTCGCGGTGAAGGGCGCCGGACTTCAGGTGACGCTGAGCGATCCGAAGGCGGCGCCTCCGACCGCGGACCAGGGGCGGGTCGGCACCGTCCCGATCAGCGCGAGTGGTGCCCTCACCGACCGGGATGTGCGCAGCGTCGTCAACGAACTCTGGGCCGACGGCGCCGAGGCGATCTCGGTCAACAACATCCGGCTGACCCCGACCTCGGCCATCCGCTTCGCCGGCGAGGCGGTTCTGGTCGACTTCCAACCCATCACCTCGCCGTACACGATCCGGGCGATCGGCAACGCAGATGATCTGGCGACCACCTTCGCCTCGAGCGATGTCGCCGGCCGCTACCAGACGCTGTCCAGCGCCGACGGGATCGGCTTCACCTTCAGCGAGGCCAAGAGCATGAAACTCCCGGCGAACACCTCCGAACTGCCGAGGTTCGCGACCGTCCCGACCGCGCCCCCGACGAAGGGCACCAAATGATCGCCGCGCTCGCACTCATCGCCGGAGTGGTCCTCGGGCTGATTCTACGACCGACCGTCCCGACCTGGCTCGAGCCGTACCTCGGCATCGCCGTCGTGGCCGCCCTCGACGCGGTGTTCGGTGGCATTCGCGCGAGGCTCGACCGGATCTTCGACTCGAAGGTGTTCGTGGTCTCGTTCATCTCCAACGTGGTCGTGGCCGCCCTCATCGTGTTCCTCGGCGACAAGTTGGGCGTCGGCAGCCAGCTGTCCACCGCAGTCGTCGTCGTGCTCGGGATCCGGATCTTCAGCAACGCGGCCGCCATCCGTCGACACCTGTTCCGAGCCTGAGGTGAAAGACGAGAGCCGGCCCGCCGACGAGCTGACCCCGACACCCGACTCGGATACGTCGATGGAGCGGGGCAAGACTTCAGCTGAGGTCGAGGCCGGGGCCGGGGCTTCCCGGCCCCGGCGCCGGGCGCGACTGCGGGCCGGAGCGTTGATCGGAGTGCTCACCGCGCTGCTCGGCTTCGCCATCGCCGTCCAGGTCCACGCCAACTCGCAGTCCGACAGCCTGTCCAGTCTCCGCGAGGACGACCTGATCGGCATCCTGGACAACCAGAACGCCCGCGCGGACCGACTGCGCCAGCAGATCGCCGAACTGCAGCAGACGCTGAGCCGGCTCAAGGACAGCGGCGACCGCTCGGCCGCCGCCCGGCAGCAGGCCGAGGACGAGGCCAACGCGCTCGGCGTCCTGCTGGGCACGTTGCCGGCGACCGGACCGGGCGTGCGCGTGGTGATCACCGACCCGGGCCACAAGCTGGTGAACGAGGACCTGCTCGACGTAGTGGAGGAGTTGCGCGGTGCGGGCGCGGAGGCGATCCAGTTCGGTTCGGTCCGGGTCAGCACGGACACCGCCTTCACCGAGGTCGACGGCGCGGTCGCGGTCGACGGGACGACGCTGGCCGCGCCGTACGCCGTGGAGGCGATCGGTGATTCCAAGACACTGGACACCGCGCTCAACATCCCGGGCGGGGTCGCGGCGACGATTCGCGCGGCCGGCGGGGACCTGGTGGTGGGTGAGCTGGCGAAGGTCACGATCGCCGTGACTCGCAGCATTCCCACACCGAAGTACGCCTCCCCGGACGGCGACTAGGACCGGCCCGCTGGGTAGGGTCGCTGCGAGCGCTGCGCGACTGCGTCAACAACCCCGACCAGTTCAATGAACCCGACCGGCAGAGACAAGCAGAAAGGCCCGTCAATGGCCGACGTCCCCGACGATCTGAAGTACACCGCCGAGCACGAATGGGTGCGCATCACCGATGGGTCGAAAGCGGTCCGCATCGGGATCACCGACTACGCGCAGGAAGCGCTCGGTGACGTCGTCTACGTGTCACTTCCGGAGGTCGGCGCTCAGGTGAGTTCCGGCGCCGCCTTCGGCGAGGTCGAGTCGACCAAGAGCGTCTCTGACCTCTACGCCCCGATCGCGGGGACGGTCACGGCGCGCAACGACGCGCTCGAGGGCACACCGGAGCTGGTCAACTCCGCGCCGTACTCCGACGGTTGGATCGTCGAGATCGAGCCGACGGACCCGGCGGATCTGAGCGGGCTGCTCGACCCCGCCGCGTACAGCACGCTGTCCGGCTGAACGCCGACACACTCGACGTCGACCTTCGATTGACCCTCGCGAGTCGCCGGGCCTAGGCTCGGCGCACCGGCCGGGTCCGCAAGGTCGAGATTCGCGATTTTCCGCAAATTGTCCGTTCCTCCATCGAAGGGCGACGCAGTGTTCTGCACCGCTTGTGGCACTGAGAACTCGGCCGGAAGTCACTTCTGCGCAAGCTGTGGCGCGGCGTTGCCCGCGGCGGTTTCCGGCGTCGACGTGACCAGCACGATTAGCACGTCGGGGGTGATCCCGGACGTCGACTCCGAGTTCTCGCCGGAAGCGCATCAGGGCGCCGTCGACGCGCTCACGCCGGGCTCGGCCCTGCTCGTGGTCAAGCGTGGCCCGAACGCCGGCAGCCGATTCCTGCTCGATCAGGGCGTGACCGCGGCGGGGCGCCACCCGGACAGCGACATCTTCCTCGACGATGTGACGGTGTCCCGCCGGCACGCCGAGTTCCGCCGGGAAGGTTCGGGATACGCGGTGCACGACGTCGGGTCACTCAACGGGACGTACGTCAACCGTGAACGGATCGACGCGACGCCACTGTCCGGAGGTGACGAGGTGCAGATCGGGAAGTTCCGTCTGGTGTATCTGACCGCAGCGGTGCGCGCCGGTGTCGGGACCGAGGCATGACGGCGGTCGGCGCCGCGTCGCGCGGGCGGGCCGGGGCGACGCTCACGATCGGTGACGTGCTGGCCCAGCTCAAGGGCGAGTTCCCCGACCTGACGATCAGCAAGATCCGGTTCCTGGAGCAGGAGGGGTTGGTTCAGCCGGACCGTACCCCGTCGGGGTATCGCAAGTTCGCCGCCATCGACGTCGCCCGGTTGAAGTACGTGCTCTCGCAGCAGCGCTACCACTATCTGCCGCTCAAGGTGATCAAGGACCAGCTGGACGCGATCGACCGCGGACTGGTGCC
>JBDTGE010000111.1:0-3006 GCA_039937575.1 Jatrophihabitantaceae bacterium | reverse complement strand
TCAAGGGCATGCTCAAGCCCGAGTTCGAAGAGGTGCAGCTCGGTACCGCCGAGGTTCGTGAGGTGTTCCGCGTGCGGCGGATCGGCAACGTCGCGGGTTCGCTGGTCCGTACCGGCGTGATCCGGCGCAACAGCAAGGCGCGCCTGGTCCGTGACGGGACGGTGGTCGCCGACAACCTGACCGTCGAGTCGTTGCGTCGCTTCAAGGACGAAGCGACCGAGGTCCGGGACGGCTACGAGTGCGGTATTGGTCTGGGGTCCTACAACGACATCAAGATCGACGACGTCATCGAGACGTTCGAGCTGCGCGAGAAGCCGCGCACCTGAGTTCGACCCGGCAGTCGGGTGCCCGAGCGTGGGCGCCCGACAGCCGGAGCGGTCCGTTGGCGACGCTGATTTCCGGGCGTGAGGGACGAGGAGTACGGCATGGCTGACGCGGCACGGGCTCGGCGGATGGCCGGGCGGATCAAGCAGATCGTCGCCACGGGCATCGAGACGCAGATCAAGGATCCGCGGCTGGGCATGGTCACCATCACCGATGTGAAGCTGACCGGCGACCTGCACGACGCGACGATCTTCTACACCGTCTTCGGCGACCGCAACGCGCACGACGAGTCGGCGATGGCGCTGGAGTCGGCCAAGGGCGTCCTGCGCAGCGAGGTTGGCCGGCAGACCGGGGTCCGGTTCACTCCGACGCTGGCGTTCGCCCTCGACTCGATCCCGGACACGGCCAAACACATCGAGGACCTGCTGGCCGTCGCCGCCCAGGTCGACGCCCGGGTCGAGCAGGCCCGGCGTGACGCACATCCGGCCGGCGAGGCCGACCCGTACCGCAAACCGCGCGAGCCGGACGAGGACGAACTGGACGTATGAGGCGACCGGGCTCGCCGCAGCGGCTGGGTCCGGGCTCGGGTCAGCCCGGTCGGCCCCGACTGATCCGGTGAGCGTCCCGACCGGTTCCGAGCCGTCGAGCGAGGCCGCCGCCACCAGACGCCTGCTCGGGCTCGCGGTGTCGGCGTTCGTCGTCCTCGCGGCCGAGCCGCTGTACCTGCTGGTCGACACCGCTGTGGTCGGCCACCTCGGGCCGCTGCCCCTGGCCGGACTCGGCATCGGGGCCGCGCTGATGGCGCTGCTCACCGTGGTCGGCACCTTCGTCGAGTACGGCACGACCGCCCGCGCCGCGCGGTGGTTCGGCGCGGGACGGGTCGACGCGGCCGTGAACGAGGGCGTGCAGGCGTCCTGGCTCGCGCTCGGCATCGGCGTCGTGGTCGTCGGGGCCGGCGAGGTGCTGGCCGGGCCGATGACGCGGCTGCTGGCCGGAGGGACCGGCGCGACGCAGCCGGCGGCCGAGTCGTGGTTCCGGATCGCGGTGATCGGCCTGCCCGGTGTGCTGGTCGTGCTGGCCGGAAACGGCTGGATGCGCGGGGTGCAGCGCACCCGCGAACCGGTGCGCATCGTCCTGCTGGCCAACGCGCTGTCGGCGATCGCCTCACCGATCCTGGTCTATCCGGTCGGACTCGGCCTGGAGGGTTCGGCGCTCGCGAACGTCGCCGCGCAGGCCGTCGGCGGGGTGCTGTTCCTGCGGTCGCTGCACCGCGCGGCCGGCGGCCTGCGGCCGGACCGGGCGATCATGCGGGCGCAGCTGGTGCTCGGGCGCGACCTGATCCTGCGGGCGGCAGCGTTCCAGGTGGCCTTCCTGTCGGCGGCGGCGGTGGCCTCCCGCATCGGCACCGCCCAGATCGCCGCGCACCAGATCGGCCTGCAGCTGTGGGAGTTCACGGCGTTGCTGCTCGACTCGTTCGCGATCGCGGCCCAGTCGCTGGTCGGGGCGGCGCTCGGCGGCTCGGACCCCGGCGCTGCGCGGCGGCTGGCCGGCCAGATAGCCCGTTGGGGACTGTGGGCCGGGATCGCGTTCGCCGGGCTCTACGCGGCCGGGTGGTACCTGATCCCGCAGGCGTTCACGTCCTCCGCGGCGGTCCAGCACCAGACTCACGTGCTCTGGCCGTGGTTCGTCGGCATGCTCCCGGCCGCCGGTGTGCTGTTCGCCCTCGACGGCGTGCTGATCGGCGCGGGCGACGTGGCGTACATGCGTACGCTCACGATCGTCGCCGGGGTGCTGTTCTTCGCCCCGATCAACCTCGCGGCGCTGCACTGGCACTGGGGCCTCGGTGGGGTGTGGGCCGGGCTGACGGCGTTCATCCTCGTGCGGTTGATCGGGATGCTGGCGCGGACCCGCGGGACCAAGTGGCTGGTGTTGGGAGTGTCCAATGAGCAGTGACGGGCTGGTGATCGTGGACAAGCCGGCCGGCTGGACGTCCCACGACGTCGTCGGCCGGATGCGCCGGCTCGCGCACACCCGCCGGGTCGGTCACGCCGGAACCCTGGATCCGATGGCGACCGGCGTCCTCGTCCTCGGGGTGAACAAGGCGACCCGGCTGCTGCACCATCTCGTGCTGGCCGACAAGGCGTACACGGCCACGGTCCGGCTGGGCCAGGCGACGCTCACCGACGACGCCGAGGGCCGCACGACATCGACGGCGTCGGCGGCCGCAACCACCGAGGATGCCGTGCGGGCGGCGATGCGGCCGCTGACCGGCGACATCGAGCAGGTGCCGTCCGCGGTGTCGGCGATCAAGGTCGACGGTGAACGCGCCTACAAACGCGTCCGGGCCGGCGAAGCGGTGGCGCTGCCCGCGCGCGCCGTGTCGGTGCCCCGGTTCGACGCGCTCGCATTCGCCCGTCCGAGCGCCGACCTGCTCGACGTCGAAGTCGAGGTCGAGTGCTCGTCCGGGACGTACATCCGGGCCCTGGCGCGTGACCTCGGGGCCGCGCTGGGCGTCGGTGGCCACCTGACCGCGTTGCGGCGGACCCGGGTCGGACCGTTCGGGCTCGACGCCGCGCGGACCCTGGACGAGCTCGCCACGCTGGCGGAGCCGGTGACGCTCGAGCTCGCGGACGCGGTGCGGACCGCGATGCCGGTTCGACGGATCACCGAGGACGAGGCGCG
>JBDTGE010000110.1:0-6784 GCA_039937575.1 Jatrophihabitantaceae bacterium | reverse complement strand
CCATTTCGCGTGCGGGAGGGGCGGACCGCCTCCGTCACACCGCGGGCGAGTTCGCCCGGACCAGCCAGGACGCGCGCGCAGTGCTCGACGCGTCCGGGCTCTCGGGCGAGCGGCTCGTCGCGGTCGTGGAGGGCCTGGTCCTCGGCGCGTATCGCTTCGCGCCGGCCGGACGGCCGGTCCCGGGTCCGCGGCTGATCGAGCTGGCCGGGGCGGACGATCTGGCGGCGCTCGAGCGGGGGCTGGGCAACGGCCGGGCCGGGACCTGGGCGCGCACGCTGGCGAACACCCGATCCGCGACCAAGACTCCGGCCTGGCTGGCCACCTCCGCCGCCCGGGCACTGGCCCCGCTCGGGGTCGACGTCGCGGTCCACGACGAGCGCTGGCTGGCCGAGCACGGTTTCGGCGGGGTCCTCGCGGTCGGCGCCGGATCGGCGTCGGCACCGCGGCTGATCGAGGCCGGCTGGCGCCCGCGCCGAGCCACGGCCGGAGTGCACGTGGTCCTGGTCGGCAAGGGCATCACGTTCGACACCGGCGGCCTCAACCTCAAGCCCGGCGACGGTATGCGCACCATGTACACCGACATGGCCGGCGGCGCCGCCGTGCTGGGCGCGCTGCGGCTGGTCGCCGAGAACGAGCTGCCGGTCCGCGTGAGCGCCCTGGTCCCGGCCGCGGAGAACTCGATCTCCGGCTCGGCGATGCGTCCCAGTGACGTGATCACCCACTACGGCGGGCGCACCAGCGAGGTCCTGAACACCGACGCCGAGGGCCGCCTGGTGCTGGCCGACGCGCTCGCGTACGCGGCCGCAACCCTGCGTCCGACGGCGCTCGTCGACATCGCGACGCTCACCGGCGCGATGAAGGTCGCACTCGGGCTGCGGACCGGCGGCCTGTTCGCGAGCGACGGCGGGCTGGCCCGAGCCTTGGCCCGGGCCGGCGACGCGGCGGGGGAGTCGCTGTGGCGCCTGCCGCTGGAGTCGGACTACGCGTCGACCCTGCGGTCGGAGGTGGCCGACGCCAACAACGCGCCGGGCAGCCCGGGGGCCATCACGGCGGCGCTGTTCCTGCAGCCCTTCACGGCCGGGTTGCCGTGGGCCCACCTGGACATCGCGGGACCGGGGCGTGCTCCCGAGGACGACGGCATCCTGTCCAAGGGCGCGACCGGCTTCGGCGCGCGCCTGCTCGCCCGCTGGATCGAGTCCCTGGTCTGAGCTGGTCTGCTCGGCTCAGACGGCGAGCAGGGACTCGTACAGCTCGACGGTGCGATGGGCGATCGTGTCCCAGCCGAACTCGTGCACGGCGCGCTCGCGGCCGGCCCGACCCATCGTCGCCGCGCGATCGGGATCCCCGCACAGCGCGTTGACCGCGTCGGCCAACCCGGCCTCGAACTCCTCGGCCGTCACGGCCAGATACGGCACGAGCAGCCCGCTCAGCCCGTCGGCCACGACCTCCGGGATCCCGCCCACGGCCGACGCCACCACCGCCGTCTCGCAGGCCATCGCCTCCAGGTTGACGATGCCCAGCGGCTCGTAGACCGACGGGCAGACGAAGACGGTGGCGTGCGTCAGCAGCTGGGTGACCTCGGCGCGCGGCAGCATGTCCCGGATCCAGATGACACCGCTGCGGGACGCGGCCAGGGCGGTGACCGTCGCCTCGGTCTCCGCGGCGATCTCCGGAGTGTCCGGCGCGCCCGCGCACAGCACCAGCTGGATCTCTGGGTCGAAGTGGCGCGCGGCCGACAGCAGGTGGGCCAGGCCCTTCTGCCGGGTGATCCGCCCGACGAAGATCACCGACGGTCGCGCGGGGTCGACCCCGTAGCGCGTCACGACGTCGGACTGCGCGGTCGGGGCGTAGAGCGCGGTGTCGATCCCGTTGTGGATCACGTGCACCTTGGCCGGGTCGACGAACGGGTACGCGTCCAGGACGTCGGCGCGCATGCCGTAGGACACCGCGACGATCGCATCGGCACTCTCGTAGGCCTGGCGCTCGGCCCACGAGGAGATCCGGTACCCGCCACCGAGCTGTTCGGCCTTCCACGGCCGGTGCGGCTCGAGCGAGTGGGCCGTGAGCACGTGCGGGACGCCGTGCAGCTGAGCGCCGAGGACACCGGCCAGGTTGGCGTACCAGGTGTGCGAGTGCAGCAGGTCGGCGTCGCCCACCGCGGACGCGATCTGCAGGTCGACGCCGAGGGTCTGCAGCGCGCGGTTGGCGTCGGCCAGCCCGACCGGGGTCGAGTAGGCGCGTGCGCCGTCCTCGCGCGGTTCGCCGAAGCAGTGCACGTCCACGTCGATCAGCCGTCGGAGCTCCCGGACGAGGAACTCGACGTGCACCCCCGCCCCGCCGTATACCTCTGGGGGGTACTCGCGACTCAGAACGGCTGCGCGCATGTCGCTGACGATAGCCCGCTGTGGATCGCCGCCGGGATGACTAGGGTTGCGGTATGAGTCGGCGCCGGCGAGTCAGGAGCGCAGCGAGAGCTGCGATGACCGTTCGCGCGAAGAGCGGGTAGACCGTGGCCAGAGAACCGCGAGTCCTGGGCATGGTTCTCGCCGGCGGCGAGGGCAAACGGCTGTGGCCGCTCACCGCCGACCGGGCCAAGCCGGCGGTGCCGTTCGGGGGTAACTACCGGCTGATCGACTTCGTCCTGTCGAACCTGGTGAACGCCGGGTACCTGCGCATCTGCGTGCTCACCCAGTACAAGTCCCACTCGCTGGACCGGCACATCACCCAGACCTGGCGTATGTCCACGGTGATCGGCAACTACATCACCCCGGTGCCGGCGCAGCAACGACTCGGCCCCCGCTGGTACACCGGCAGCGCCGACGCGATCTTGCAGTCGTCGAACCTGATCTACGACGACAAGCCCGACTACATCATCGTGTTCGGCGCGGACCATGTGTACCGGATGGACCCGCGGCAGATGGTCGCGCAGCACATCGAGTCCGGTGCCGGTGCGACGGTCGCGGGCATCCGCGTGCCGCGCAGCGAGGCCTCGGAGTTCGGCGTGATCGACGCCGACGCCGACGGCAAGGTCATCGACTTCCTGGAAAAACCGGCCGATCCGCCCGGTCTGCCCGACAGCCCGGACGAGACGTTCGCGTCGATGGGCAACTACGTGTTCACGACCGACGTCCTGCTCGAGGTCCTCAGGCAGGACGCCGAGGACGTGGACTCGGTCCACGACATGGGCGGCTCGATCATGCCCATGATGGTCAAGCAGGGCTCGGCCTACGTGTACGACTTCGCCGACAACGACGTGCCCGGCGCGGAGGTGCGCGACAGCGGCTACTGGCGCGACGTCGGGACGCTGGACGCCTACTACGACGCGCACATGGACCTGGTGGCCGTGCATCCGATCTTCAACCTCTACAACCAGCAGTGGCCGATCTACACCCACCACCCGCACCTGCCTTCGGCCAAGTTCGTCGAGGGCGGCATCGCGCAGGAGTCCCTGGTCGGGTTGGGCACCATCGTCGCCGGTGCGACGGTGCGCGGCAGCATCCTGTCGCCGAACGTGCGGCTGCACGCCGGGGCCTACGTCGAGGGCTCGGTGGTCATGGACGGGGTGCAGATCGGGCGGGGCGCCGTGGTGCGGCGAGCCATCCTGGACAAGGACGTCGTGGTGCCCGAGGGCGCGCACATCGGCGTCGACACCGATCTGGACCGCGAGCGGTACCACGTCACCGAGAGCGGCATCGTGGTCCTGGGCAAGGCCCAGCTGGCGATCGCCTAGCCCAAGATCGCGGTCAGCAGCCGGCGGTCAGCGGGACGTCCGCCCGTAGAACAACTGCGAGGTCAGATCATTCAGCGTCATGTCCGGAACTTCGCCGTAGGTGAGAACCGAGTTGATACGAGGTGTTTGGCCTTGGACTGCGGTAACCCGGTGCAGGGCGTTGTGACCGTGGAAGAAGGCCAGAGTCCCTGGTGAGCTCGGCAAGAGCTTGCTTCTGGTGGTGTCGCCCTGCAGCACCTGCTGAACACCGTCGTAGTTCGGGTCGTCGTTCGAGCGCAGCCGGGGTACGTAGACGAACTCGCCGCCTGCTTCGGGCTGCTGATACATGACGGTGACGGAGAACTCGCTGCGGTCGAAGTGCCAGCCGAGTTCCTCACCCGAGTGGAACGCCGTCATCTGCAGGGCGTCGAGCGGGTCGGCGCTGCGGTACAGGGTGTCCAAGCCGAGTGCCGCGGCGATGAACCGAGTCAGGTCGGCCGACTCGTACAACCGGCGCAGCGGGGCGTCGGGCGGGATGTGGTCGTAGGCGATTCCCCGCTTGGCCGAGCGCACGGAGTGGGCGCGGGGGTGTGCGCCGGGGACGGAGGCGTCGACCGGCTCGAAGTAGATCGTGTGGGACTGGTCCGATCGCCAGGCCTGGTCGGCGAGTTGCCCGGCCAGTGTGACCATCTGAGCCACCGCAGCGGCCCGGATGAACCCGGGCAGGTTGCACGCACCGTCGACGGCGAGTTCGGCGCGGCACCGCGCGACGAGCGCCGCGCCCGGTTCGGCGTCCAACTGGTGGATCGGGTAGGCGTCCAGATCAACGACATCGGCGTAGGCCGGTTCGGCGACGGTGCTGGATGCTGACATGGCGACTCCTGACGGGTACTCGCCCCGGGTGGTGGGCTGCCACCGAGCTTGCCTGCGACCACGCCATTAGCGCAAGCAAGGTTGAGCGGCCAAATCAGTAGCATCGCTTATAGTTTCGAGATGGAGCCGCGTCATCTGATCGCGCTCGTCGCAGTGGGCCGAGAGGGGTCGTTCAGTCGGGCGGCCGAGGCCCTCGGCTACACCCAGTCCGCGGTCAGCCAACAGATCCACCGGCTGGAGCGAGCGGTCGGGCACACTCTGATCGAGCGGCCCGGCGGCCCGCGTGCGGTGCAGCTGACCCCCGCCGGCCGGGTCCTGAACGCGCACGCCGAGGCGATCCTGGCGCGAATGGCGAGCGCTCAGGCCGATCTCGATGCCCTTGCCGACGGTTCGGCGGGCGTGCTGCGGGTCGGTTGCTATCAGAGCGTCGGGGTGCGCATCCTGCCCCGCCTGCTCAGAGCATTTCGGGACGGCTGGCCGCAGGTGAACGTCGAGCTCGCCGAGGCAGAGGACGACGGCGAGTTGCTGCGTGCCGTGGAGCGCGGTGAGCTCGATCTGACGTTCGTCGTGTACCCCATGCCGCCCGGGCCTTTCGCGCACGTCGAGCTCATGGTCGATCCGTATGTCGTGGCAGCGCGCGACGACAGTAGCCTGGGGTCGGGATCGGGCCCGGTGCAGTTGAGCGAGCTCACCGGAGCGCCATTGGTGACCTACGCCCACATGCGCGAGGTGCACGCAATCGAGAACCGGCTGGGACGCCCGGAGTTGGCCCAGCAGGTGGTCCTGCGGTCCAACGACAACGGCACGATCCTCGCGCTGGCCGCCGAGGGGGTCGGTGTCGCGGTGGTGTCCTGGTTGTCCGTCGATCCGCATCGTTCCGGGATACGCGTTCGACCGCTCGCCGGGGTGCCGCCGCGGGTCGTCGGCATCGCCTGGCATCGCGACCGCTCTCGTATCGCCGCCGTGGATGCCTTCGTACGACTGGCGCAGCGGGAGGCGTTGCGCGAGCACCGACTCGCCGAGTCCGGTCTCGACGCCTAGTTCAGTTTCCGCTTCCGCTGAACCGCCGGCTGATTCGGGCCGCGGTGTCGATGACCCGCCGTGCGAGTTGATCGCGCCGGGACGCGTCGACTCCGATGTCGGCGAATGTCAGCGCTACCGACGCGATCGGGTGCTGTGCATGGTCGAGCACTGCTGCCGCGATCGACGCGAACCCGGGCGTCACCTCGCCGTTCTCGACGGCGTAGCCGTCTCGGCGCACCGTGACCAGCAACTGTCGCAGCGCCGACTGCGATTGAGGCCCGCGCTCGTTGCGCAGTACGAACGCGCCCGGGTTGGGGAACAGCGCGCGCACGTATTGAGCGGGCAGGGCGGCGAGCATGGCCCGCCCGCTGGCCGTGAGCTGAGCGGGTAGGCGGACATCGACGTCGGTCACCAGCGGCGGTCGCCCGGGGGCCCGTTCCTCGATCACATAGATGACATCGCGCCCGTGCAGCACCGCCAAGTGAGCGCTCTGCCGGGTGCGATCGACCAACGTGGCGAGGGGAACGCGGGCCAGACGTTGCAGTGGCGCCTGTCGGGTGTAGCCCGTGCCGAGTTCGTACGCTCCGATGCCCAGTGCATAACGTCGGTCTTCCGGTAAATGCACCACAAAGCCCTCGGCCTGTAGCGTGGCGAGTAGGTGATATGTCGTGGAACGGGGCAAATGCAGTTCACGGGTGATCGTCCCGGCCTGGACGGGGCCGGCTTGGCGCGCGAGGAAGCGCAGGATTGCCAGAGCCTGCGCGGCAGCGGGGACCTCGGCCACGCAGGGGAGCCTAGCCGACGTCTGGTATCCCAGACGTTTCGGATAAGCCGTGGTGATCTGACCGCGGATCGGGTCACATATGAGCACCAACTCGGATGTGTGGGCCGTCGAGACTGTCTACGACACCAATGATCTGGCTAAGGTATGGCCCGTTGTTCCCGTCTAGGAGGTTCGAAGTGCGTGCACACAGACACATTCTGATCGGGTGCATCGCTGCGGTGGTGGCCGCAACGGTGACCCTGTCCGGCTGCTCATCAAGTAAGAGCGGTACGACCACCGGGAACACCGGCGCAACCACCGGGAACACCGGTGCGAGCACCGGATCGAGCACCTCATCGTCGGCTGACGCGGCGGCGGCCGCACTCGTGCCGGCCGCGGTCAAGTCCAAAGGCTCG
>JBDTGE010000109.1:0-6821 GCA_039937575.1 Jatrophihabitantaceae bacterium | reverse complement strand
CGCGGGCGTAGTCGGTTCGAACGCCGACCAGGCCGCACCCGACCGGGACGATCGACGTCAGGGTGGCGGTGTCGCGGCCGCGCAACGGGCCGGCCGAGTAGACCAGTGCCAGCAGGCTCGCGTCCCGCTGGGCGAACGCCCGGGCGCGGGTGGCGTCGAGCGCCGCCAGCAGCCCGGCCGCCACCGCGGCGGTCACTCTCGACGTACCCGGCGTCACGCTCGACGTACCCGGCGTCACGCTCGACGCAGCCGGTGTACGGCGCGCGAGCGAGCGGCTCGGCGGCGCGGGGGGACGGTCTGAGGCGGGAGGACGCTCTGAGGCTGGCGGCGGCGGTTGCCCCTGCGGACGGTGGTCAGTCGGGCCGTGGGGCCACACCAGCAGCGTGGCCGCCAGCAGCGCGAGCAGCGCGCAGCCGGTCGCCACCGGCCACCAGCGGACGGGCCGGCCGGGAGGCGCGGGCGGAGCGCAGTGGCGCGGCGCCGGTCGCACGGCATGGGTGAACAGCGCCGAGTCGTCCGCCGGACCGACCGCGCCGGTGTCGGCCGCCCGCCGCCCCGCGCTGAGTTCGACCGCCACCGGTTGGGCCGCGTACCGAAGGTCCAACGCGAACTCCGCCGCGGTCGGGCGCCGCTCCGGTTCGAACTGCAGCGCCCTACTCACCACGTCTGCGAGCGGCCCGGGAACGCCCGCCGCGCTCAGCCGCGCGGGCACGTCGCCGATGTCACCGGCGGCGGCCGCGGCCAACACCTCGGCCGCCGTGCCACCGCGCCACGGCGGGTCGCCGGTGAGCGCGTGCAGCGCGACGGCGCCGAGCATGAAGACGTCCGAGGCCGCGGCCGGGACGCCCCCGCCCGCCACCGCCGGATCGACGTAGGCCGGTGTGCTGCGGACCGCGGACTCGTCGCCGGCCAGCCGGGCCACCCCGAGGTCGGCGAGCAGCGGCAGACCCACGTCGGTGAACAGCAGATTGGCCGGGGTGACGTCGCCGTGGACCACTGCGGCGTTGTGCGCGTAGGCCAGCGCGGCCCCGATCGGCGCGATGGCCGTGACGACCTCGCCCTGCGTCAACCGGCCGCGGGACCGCAGCAAGGACGCCAACGAGCCCCCGGCCGCCAGATCCACGACCAGGGCCAATCCGTCCTTGACCGGAACCACCTCGCGCAGGTGCAGCAGGTGCGGGTGATCGAGCCCGGACAGCATCGCCGCCTCGGCCCGGACCGCGGCCAGCTGGGATCGCTCGACGGCCGGCAACAGCTTGACCGCAACCGCTGTCCCGTCCGAGCGCCGACGCGCTTGCCACACCTGAGCTGAGCCCCCGACGCCGAGCCGCTCCTGGACGAGGTAGCCCGGCAGCTTCCACGTCGATCCCGTCATGAGCCGAAACGGTAGACGAATCGGACATTTGTCGGGCGCGTTGTCCACAGGCCGCTAAGGTCCGTGTACGTGACTGCTGATGCACCCACCATCCTGGCCACGTCCGGCGGCTTCGTCCCCGGCCGACGCATCCGCTGGGAGTTCGGCCCGCTGACCGAGTACGCGATTGACCTGACCGGGGTCAGCGGCCGAGCCCCGCGCGTCGCTCTGCTGGCCACTGCGGTCGGTGACGACCCGTCCGTCGTCGCCGCCTTCTACGCGGCGGCGATGGCTCGGGGCCTGGCGCCGTCACATCTGGCCCTGTTCCCGATGCCCAACGTCGAGGACGTCGACGGGTTGCTGCTCGACCAGGACGTGATCTTCGTTTGGGGCGGCAGCGTCGCCGGACTGCTCGCGATGTGGGAACTGCACGGTGTCGGCGCGGCGATGCGCGCCGCCTGGCAGGCCGGGGTCGTACTCACCGGCGGGTCGGCCGGCTCGATCTGCTGGCACCTCGGCGGCACCACCGACTCCTTCGGCCCGGAGCTGCGCGCGGTCACCAACGGCCTGGGGCTGGTCCCCTTCTCCAACGGCGTGCACTACGACAGCGAGGCGCAGCGCCGCCCGGTCTACCAGGCGCTGATCGCCGACGGCACGCTGCCGGCCGGCTACGCCACCGACGACGGAGTCGGGCTGCTGTACCGCGGAACCAAGTTCGTCGAGGCGCTCACCGAACGCGACGGGCCGGGCGCGTACTACGTGGAACGGGACGCCGACGGGCGGGCCGACGAGACCCGCATCGGCCCACGCCGCCTCTGAGCGCCTGGACCGACGCTCTACCCCGCGCCGCGGGCCAGCTTGGACGGCCACCAGATCTTGCGTCCGATGTCGTAGCTCAGCGCCGGGACGATGATCGAGCGCACCAGGATCGTGTCCAGCAGGACACCGAACGCGACCGCGAAACCGATCTCGGCCAGGAACACGATCGGGAGCACGCCCAGTACGACGAACGTCGCCGCGAGCACCAGGCCGGCCGAGGTGATCACCCCACCGGTCACCGCGAGCCCGCGCACGATCCCCTGTCTTGTCCCGTGCTGAAGCGTCTCCTCCCGCACCCGGGTCATCAGGAAGATGTTGTAGTCGATCCCCAACGCAACCAGGAACACGAACACGAACAGCGGGAAGGACGGATCGGCGTTGACGAAGTGGAACACATGGTTGAAGAAGATCGCGCTGACGCCGAGCGAGGCCGCGAACGACAGCACCACCGAGAGGATCAGCAGGATCGGCGCGACGAGTGCCCGCAACAGGATCCCGAGGACGAACAGGATGACCAGCAGGACGATCGGGATGATCAGGTTCCGGTCGTGCCGCGAGGCGTCCTGGATGTCCAGGTTGGTAGCCGAGCTGCCACCCACCAGGGCATCGGCACCGCTCACGCGATCGACCGCCGCCCGGATGCGCTTGACCGTGTCGTAGGCCGGCTGGGTGTCGTAGCTGTCGGTCAAGGTCGCGGTCACCAGCAGCTTGCCGTTGACCGGGCTGACCTGCAGTTGCGGCGCCGGGCACGAGGTCGCGAGCTGCGCGGCCGAGCCCGGGTCCGCCTTGAGCACCGCGGCCAGCTTCGCGTAGTCGACCTGCACGCACACCGCGTCGGCGGACTGCTGCACTCCCTTCAGCGGCTTGATCGTGGCCACGACCTGATCGAGGCTCGAGGCGTTGGTCAGGATGTCGGCGGGCGCTCCGGCGCCCTTGCCGAACCCGGCGCCGTCGTAGATGTGCTGACCGACCACGGCGTCGGGCTTGGTCGTGAACCCGTCGATCGTCGACAGGCCGTCGGTCTTCAGCCCGGTGATGGCGATGACGCAGCCGATCAGCACGAGCCCACCGATCCCCCAGCTGCGCCTCGGACGCCGCACGATCGCGTTGGCGAAGCGGGTCCACACGCCGTGCGTGGTCGCGATGTCGCTCTTGTGGTCGACCTGTGGCCGCTTGGGCCAGAAGATCCAGCGTCCACTGACCACGAGCAGGACCGGCAGCACCGTCAGCATGATCAGCAGGGTGCAGGCGATGCCAACGGCGCACACCGGACCGAGACCGGCGGTGGAGTTGAGGTCGGCGAAGGTCAGGCAGAGCAGCCCGAGGATGACGGTGATGCCCGAGGCCGCGATCGGCGGTGCCGCCCCTTTCCAGGCCGCGATCATCGCCTCGACCCGGCTCTGGTGCTCGTGCAACTCCTCGCGGTAACGACTCACGAGCAGGAGCGCATAGTCGGTGCCTGCCCCGATGACCAGCACCGACAGGATGCCCTGGCTCTGCCCGTTCAACGTGATCACGTTGTGCTTGGCCAGCGGGTAGATGACCAGCGCCGATGCGCTCAGGGCCAGTCCGGCGCCCAGCAACGGGAAGAACCACAGGATCGGGCTGCGGTAGACGAACAGGAGGATGAGAATCACGACGAGGCCGGCCGAGAGCAGCAGGCTGCCGTCCAGCCCGTTGAACGAGTCGATGAACGCCACCAGGACGCCTCCGGCGCCGGCGCTGTGCACGGCCAGCCCGCTCGGCGCACCCTTGCGGGCCGCCGTGAGGATCGACTTCTCGGTGCTCACGAGTTGCGGGCCGGTGCGACCGGTGTTGCCGGTCTTGCCGACGAGGGGAACCGAGATCGCGGCGACCGAACCGTTGCGGCTGTACTGCGGCGCGCCGACCTCGTCAACGGCGATCCCGTTGAACTGCGTGGGACTGCGGAACGC
The DNA here is from genome assembly GCA_039937575.1 of Jatrophihabitantaceae bacterium. Classification (GTDB taxonomy): domain Bacteria; phylum Actinomycetota; class Actinomycetes; order Mycobacteriales; family Jatrophihabitantaceae; genus JBDTGE01. The sequence continues at coordinate 2,714 of JBDTGE010000109.1, read as the reverse complement.
GACGGCGTCGGCGGCGATCTTCGCCTTGTCGGCGGCGGTGAGTCCGCTCGTGCGTTGGTAGACCATGAATCCGGGGATCGACTGGACGCTGTTGAACTTCTGCGAGGCGTTGGACACCTTGGTCGAGTCGGCCGAGCCGGGCAGGAAGGCGGAGTTGTCGTTCTTCTGGACGTCGCCGAGCTTGCCCTCGAACGACCCCCCGGCCAAAGCGACGAAGAAGAACACGATGGCCAGGCTCAGGATCACCCATACGACGCGGGGGCGTGCGGGCTTGGCGTCCGGGATGGGCCGCGGCGCGTCGTCGAGCATCGTCATGTCGGGACTCCTTGTGGGTTACCGAAACCGTACCGAGTCCGTCCGACACCGTTCAACGCGGTTTCGCCGGCCCCGCCCCCGACTTTCCCCATCGGTCCAGAACGTCCTCGGTACCCTGTGAGGGTGCCCGAGCTTCAACTGATCCGCGCTGGTCTGGTCCCCTACGAGCAGGCGTGGGACCGCCAACGCGCGATCCACGCCGACGTGGTCCGCGGGATGGCCGCTGACACGGTGCTGCTGCTGGAACACCCGCCGGTCTACACCGCCGGCAAGCGCACCAAGCCCGCCGATCGCCCGTTCGACGGCACGCCGGTCATCGACGTCGACCGCGGCGGGGAGATCACCTGGCACGGCCCGGGCCAGCTCGTGGGGTACCCGATCATCCGGCTGGCCGACCCCATCGACGTCGTCGCCTACGTGCGCCGGATGGAGGGCCTGCTGATCGACGTCTGCGCCGAACTCGGCCTGCCGGCCGGCCGCGTCGAGGGTCGCAGCGGTGTGTGGCTGCCCGCTGACGGCGGTCGACCTGAGCGCAAGGTGGCCGCCATCGGCATCCGCGTCGCGCACGCAGTCACGCTGCACGGGTTCGCCCTGAACTGCAATCCGGACCTGAGCTGGTTCGACCGCATCGTCCCGTGCGGGATCGCCGACGCCGGTGTCACCTCGCTGACGCAGGAACTGGGCCGCGAGGTCACGGTGGCCGACGCCCTGCCCGTCGTCGAGCGGCACCTGCCTGCGCTCTTGGACCCGGTCGGTTCCGTCGCAGCCGAGGCGGTCTGACCGCACGTGGGCAGACACTCGAACTCGGCCGAGGCCGCGCCACGAGCCGTCCGCGGCACGACGCTGCTCCTGGTCTGGCTGGCCGGAATCGGCGCCGGCCTGTTCGCGCTGCTCGGTGCGGCCGCCAAGTACACGACCTGCTCTTCGAAGGCGACGACGCTGGCCTGCCGCAGCTCGGGAACGACGCTGGGCGGCGTGCTCGTCGTCGCGGTGGTCGCCGTCGTCACCACGATCACGGTGGCGACCCACGGCCGGGACCGGCGCTGGATCATGATCGCCGGCGTCATCGCACTGGCGCTGCTGGCCGCCCTGTTCATCGCGTCGCGGGCCCTGCTCAGCACGGTCTGAGCGCCCGTCGCCGGCGGTCCCGCGGGCGGTAGGCTGGCCGGGTGACTGCAGTTCGCCCGGACGCCGCCCCTGAAGGCCGCCGCCTGCTCCGTATCGAGGCCCGCAACACCCAGACGCCGATCGAACGCAAACCGGAGTGGATCAAGACCCGGGCCAAGATGGGTCCGGAGTACACCGAGCTGCAGGCGCTGGTGAAGCGCGAGGGCCTGCACACCGTGTGCCAGGAAGCGGGCTGCCCCAACATCTACGAGTGCTGGGAGGACCGCGAGGCGACGTTCCTCATCGGTGGCGACCAGTGCACCCGGCGCTGCGACTTCTGCCAGATCGACACCGGCCGCCCGCAGCCGCTGGACCGCGACGAGCCGCGCCGCGTGGCCGAGAGCGTGCAGGCGATGGGGCTGCGGTACGCGACCATCACCGGAGTGGCGCGCGATGACCTGGCCGACGGGGGCGCGTGGCTGTACGCCGAGACCGTGAACCAGATCCATCAGATCAACCCGGGTACCGGCGTCGAGCTGCTCGCACCGGACTTCAACGCCGTGCCCGAACTGCTGGCCGAGGTGTTCGCCAGCCGCCCGGAGGTGTTCGCCCACAACATCGAGACGGTGCCGCGGATCTTCAAGTCGATCCGGCCGGGCTTTCGCTACGACCGCTCGCTCGAGGTCATCCGGACGGCGCGTGCAGACGGCCTGGTCACCAAGTCAAACCTGATCCTCGGCATGGGCGAGGAGCGCGAGGAGATCAGCTCGGCCCTCACCGATCTGCACGGGGCCGGCTGCGAGTTGATCACGATCACCCAGTACCTGCGCCCGTCCCCGAAGCACCATCCGGTGACGCGCTGGGTCAAGCCCGAGGAGTTCGTCGAGCTGCGCGAGGAGGCCGAGGAGATCGGCTTCGCCGGCGTCATGAGCGGGCCGTTGGTCCGCTCGTCCTATCGCGCCGGCCGCTTGTACCAGCAGGCCATCGCGTCACGCGCCTCGGCGAGCGCGTCGGGCTAGTGCCACGTGGTGCCGTACTGGACGTCCGAGGACCAGATCGGCTGGTAGCGAAGGCCGTCCTGGGGCGTCGCCTCGGCGTACTGCATGTTGTGGCCCGCGAAGATCGCGACGTGGTAGGCCGAGCCACCGCCCATGTAGAAGATCAAGTCACCCGGCTGCAGCTGCGCGCGCGTGAGGTGCCGTACGGCCCGGCGCTGCTGCTCGGCCGTGCGAGGCAGCGCGCGGACGCCGGCCGCGTGGTACACGTACTGCGTGTAGCCCGAGCAGTCGAAG
>JBDTGE010000108.1:0-4361 GCA_039937575.1 Jatrophihabitantaceae bacterium | reverse complement strand
ACCCACTGCGCCTCCTCGGCCCGGGTGAACCGGGCCGGGATCAGCACGACGATCCGCTCGCCGTCGCGGTAGGCCGACACGGTGCGCCGGCGGCGCGCGCTGCGCCGCACCTCGACAGTGGCGGACGGTGGACTGTTGGTTTCGGCCACGGCGCACACGCTAGCCCGGGGCCCCGTCAGCACCGGTCCGACGCGGCGTTTATCCACATACCGATCCGATCGTCCACAAGGACAGGCCCGCAAACTTCGGCGTCGTCCACATAGTCATCCACAGATGTGGACATTCACTTCAGGGTTACCCGATCGTGGTCCGCCCGACACCTGGATGTCGTTCGAGGCGTCACCGTGTGGATAACTGCCCGGCATATCCCACCAAAGTGGCACAGTGGGCCGATGAACGGGCCGCCCCTCGCCGATCGCATGCTCAACCCCGCCGCCCGCCTGCTCTGGCGCTCGGCCACCACGGTGCAGATCGAGCTCGGCGATCGGGCCGTCGTGGTCGACGGTGCGGCCGCTCGCGCCGTCCGCCGACTGACCGGCCGCCGCCGCCCTGACGGCCCGTCCCGACCCGGGCGAGCCGCGGCCGTCCTGCGCACGCTCGGCGAGGCCGGCTTCCTCTGGCCCCGACCGCTGGACGAGGACGACGACCGGCTCGCGCCGCCGGCCCCACGGCTGGCCTGCGAGCTAGCGGCCCTCGCCGCGCGGCACGGCGAACGAGGCGCCGAGCTGCTGAACGCCCGCCGACACGTCACGGTCGTCGTGCACGGATCGGGCCGGGCCGGGCCGCACATCGCGGCCCTGCTCGCCGCCGCGGGCGTGGGCCGGGTCCACGTGCTGGACCTGAGCGGGGCCCGGCTCACCCAGAGCGTCCCCGGCGGCCTGAACCCGGGCGACGAGGGCCGCAACGTCAGCTCCGCCGCCGCGGAAGCGATCGCTCGGGCCGCGCCGGAGGCCGATTGCCGGCCGCTGCCACCGGAGGATCACCCGGACCTGGTCGTGCTGGCCTGCGACGAGCCGATCGACGACGACCGCCGGGCCGCCCTGCACGCGCGCGGCACCAGCCATCTGCTGGTTCGGCTCGGACCGGGCCACGGCGTTGTCGGGCCGCTGGTGATTCCCGGGCTGACCAGCTGCCTGCGCTGCTCCGACCTGCACCGGCTGGACCGCGACCCGGCCTGGACGGCGCTCGCCGTGCAACTGGCGGCACCCCATCGCGGCGGCGGCTCGGAGGTCTCGCTGGCGACGGTGATCGCCGGGCTGGCCGGGCAGCAGGCGCTGGCCTACCTGGACGGCGACCAGCCGACGACTATCGACGGCACGCTCGAGCAGCATCTGCCCGACTGGCGCATCCGCCGCCGGTCCTGGCCGGCCCACCCGGACTGCGACTGCACCAGCGGCCGCTGACGATGACGATGACGCGTGACTCACCTCCGGGGCTCGTCGATCCGCCTACTCACCACCCGGTTCGCTCGGGCCGTTGACGGACGTGTTCCTCGCCATGCCCCCAGCCTGGCCGATGTGGCCGCGGAGTTCGGCACAATGGACCGTGTGAGCGACATTCCGCAGCGACGAGTGGCCCGTACCGCGAAGCTCGCCTCCCTTCCGCTCGGCGTCGCGGGTCGCGCGACCGTCGGCTTCGGCCGCCGGATGACGGGGAAGTCCGCGCAGGAGGTCTCCGCCGATCTGCAGGCCCGCACGGCCGAGCAGCTGTTCAACGTCCTGGGTGAGCTCAAGGGCGGCGCGATGAAGCTGGGCCAGGCGCTGTCGGTGTTCGAGGCCGCACTGCCGGAGGAGTCGGCCGCGCCGTACCGCGAGGCGCTGACCCGGCTGCAGGAGGCGGCCCCGCCGATGCCGGTCGAGACCGTGCGCGCGGTCCTGGACGAGCAGTTCGGCCGCCGCTGGCCGGACCGCTTCCAGTCCTTCGACGAGGTGCCGGCCGCCGCCGCCAGCATCGGGCAGGTGCACCGGGCCACGTGGTCCGACGGCCGGGAGGTCGCGGTCAAGCTTCAGTACCCTGGCGCCGGGCCCGCGCTGCTCGCCGACTTCACCCAGCTCTCCCGGATGGCCTGGGTGTTCTCCAAGATGTCCCCCGGCCTTGAGGTCAAGCCCCTGCTGGCCGAGCTGAGGGCGCGCGTGCTGGAGGAGCTGGACTACACGCTCGAGGCCCAGTCGCAGCGCGCGTTCGCCGCGGCGTACGCCGACGACCCGGACATCGCAGTCCCCCGCGTCGTGGCCAGCGCGCCGAAGGCCGTCGTCACTGAGTGGATGGACGGGACCCCGCTTTCGCGCATCATCGCCGGCGGCACTCAGGAGCAGCGGGACGGCGCCGGCACCCGGATGGCCCTGCTGCACTACTCCGGCCCGGCGCGGGCCGGGCTGCTGCACGCCGACCCGCACCCGGGGAACTTCCGCCTGCTCGATGACGGTCGGCTCGGCGTCATGGACTTCGGCGCGGTCGCCCGGCTGCCCGGCGGTTCCCCCGAGCCGCTCGGGCGGCTCACCCGCCTGGCCCTGGACGGCGACGGCGCCGGCGTCCTGTCCCTCATGCGCGAGCAGGGTTTCATCCGCACCGGCGTGGAGCTGCAGTCCCGCCAGGTCATGGACTACCTCGGGCCGGTCCTGGACCCGCTGCGCTCCGAGTCGTTCACCTTTTCGCGCACGTGGATGCGCGCGCAGGCGACCCGCCTGGGTGACCCACGAAGCGAGGAGGCCCAGGTGGGTCGCATGTTCAACCTGCCGCCGTCGTACCTGCTGATCCATCGGGTGACCCTCGGGTCGATCGGCGTCCTGTGCCAGCTCGGCGCGACCGCGCCATTCCGCGAGCTGGCCGAGCGCTGGCAGCCCGGGTTCGCCACATGAGCGCGCCCGAGTCCGTCTTCACCTACGGTTCTCCGGCCCTGAAGTTCGGGACCGGCGCCTCGGACGAGATCGGCTACGACCTGGCCCAACTCGGCGCCACCCGGGCGCTGGTGATCACCGACGCCGGCGTGGCCGCGACCGGTGTGCCCGAGCGCGTGGCCGCGCAGATGGCGCAGTTCGGCGTCGAGGCCGCGGTGTTCGACGGCGTCCACATCGAGCCGACCGACGCCAGCCTGCAGGCGGCGATCGACTGGGCTCGCGCGCACGGTCCGTGGGACGCGTTCGTGGCGGTCGGTGGCGGGTCCAGCATCGACACGGCCAAGGCCGTCGACCTGCTGCTGACCAACCCGGGCGAGCTGCTCGACTACGTCAACGCGCCGGTCGGTGGTGGCCGGGCCCCGGTCAACCCGCTGCACCCCCTGGTCGCCGTGCCCACGACGACCGGCACCGGGGCCGAGAGCACGACCATCTGCGTGCTGGACGTGCTGGCCCAACGGGTCAAGAGCGGGATCAGTCACCAGCGGCTGCGGCCCACCCTCGCTGTCGTCGATCCGGCGCTCACCCTCACCCAGCCCGCCGGGGTGACCGCGTCGGCCGGCATGGACATCCTGTGTCACGCGCTGGAGAGCTACACCGCCCGTCCCTACAGCGCGGTCGCCCGCAAGGAACCGGCCCAGCGGGTGCCGTACTGCGGATCGAACCCGATCTCGGACATGTGGTCGGAGAAGGCCCTGTCGCTGCTGGCCGACAACTTCCGGCGCGCGGTCATCGACGGCGAGGACGTCGAGGCCCGGCACGGCATGGCGATGGCCGCGACGTTCGCCGGGCTCGGCTTCGGCAACGCCGGCGTCCACATCCCGCACGCCAACGCGTACCCGATCGCCGGCCAGGTCCACGACGGCTTCCACCCGGCCGGCTACCCCGACGGCGAGGCGATGGTGCCGCACGGCATGGCCGTCTCGCTCACCGCCCCGGAGGCGTTCCGCTTCACCTTCGACGCCGCACCCGATCGACACCTGCGGGCCGCGCGGCTGCTGGACCCGCGCGCTGACACTCCGAACGACGCCTCGGCGCTGCTACCCGCCGTCGTCATCGGGCTCATGCGCGACATCGATCTCCCGGGCGGCGTCGGCGCGGTCGGCTTCGGCGAGGCCGACGTGGACGAGCTGGTCGAGGGTGCGCTCAAGCAGCAGCGGCTGCTGGACACCGCGCCGCGGCCGGTCGTGGCCGAGGACCTGGCCGGCATCTTCCGCCGCTCGATGTCGCTCTGGTGAGCTGTGAACGAGACGTGTTCGATGTGCGGGCGGGTGGCCGATCCGGAGAAGGACGGCGACCCGCCACTGGGCTGGTGCGCCGACGCCGTCGAGGCGCGGGGTGGGACGCGCATGCGCTGGATGTGCGCCGAGTGCACGCGGCGCTACGTCCGCTCGATCGAGGCCAAGCTCGACCAGAGCTGGTGGTGACTCGGCACCCGTACGCATGAGCGGCCGCCGGATCGACGGA
>JBDTGE010000107.1:0-10708 GCA_039937575.1 Jatrophihabitantaceae bacterium | reverse complement strand
GCAGGACGCGGGTCTGGACTTTCGCGGTCACCTCATCCGACAACGGTTCCACCGCGGACGCGAGGATCCGGGCGTGCACATAGGACAGGCGTCCGGCATCCATCAACTCCCGGGTGTCCCACAGGCGGGAGGTCAGCGCGACCGCGGTATCGAGGCGGTCCTGCGCCGTGACCGGCGCCACCTTCAGGGCACAGGCGACCTCTTCCCGGAAATACTGCTCCCCGTCCGGGTCGCGACGGGCCGCGGCGGCCAGGAACTCCTGCTGCTTCGCCTGCAGAAGCGCGGGCTGCCGTTCGGAGGCGATCAGCGCATCGATCAGGCCGGCGTCCGAGAGCCGGGACGCATACAGCGAATCCAACACCTGAACCGACGCTGGTCCTGGGGCCAGTTGTGTCAACGCCCACGCCGTCTCATCCGGCCGGCATCGTGCGTCCGCGGGTGAAGGTTCCCGGATCATGATCGCGGGGTTCACGTCCGGCATCGGCACCGCGGCACGCGACGTCCCGCGCGAGGCTGACCGTGACGGGAACATGTGACCTATTATGCCAGGCCGGAACAATTCCCGCAAGGGCTTTGCCCATATTTCGTAGGCGAATTCTCGAAAATTCGCCACCCGACGAAGCCGCAAGTCACGACCCGACGAAGCCGCAAAGCCAAGACTCGAACGCAACCGCGACCCAGCAACGAAAGCCGACCGAAGAACTACCGACTCGTCGCCGCGCCCTTGACCCAGCCCAACCCGAGCGCGACCCCGCGTTGACGGCCAAGATCACCGATTAGGAAGGCTACCAATGACAGACGGACGGCGCTGTCGATACGCATTGCAAGTCGCGAGTGCAAGTCGCGCGTGTGCGGCGTCGGCTGAGCAGTCCGACAACTACTGCCCGAGGCCGGGGACGATGTCGTCGAGCTTGAACGTCAGCGGTTGCTCGAGCTGTTCGTAGGTGCAGGACTCGGGCGTGCGGTCCTCGCGCCAGCGCACGAAGTGGGCCAGGTGGCGGAACCGAGTGCCCTCCATGTGCTCGTACTTGACCTCGAGAACGCGATCAGGTCGCAGTGGGACGAAGGAGAGGTCCTTGGTCGCGTTCCATCGACTGACGTTTCCGGGCAGCCGCTGGCCCTGGTGGGCCTCGGCGCTCGCCCACTGCTGCCAGGGGTGTTCGTCGCCATCGCTGAGCGCCAGCGATTCCAGCTCGTCGACGAGTTCGGCCCGTCGCAACGCGGTGAACGCGCCGACGACGCCGACGTGCTGCAGCGTGTGCTCGTCGTTGTAGAGGCCGAGCAGCAGTGAACCGACGAGCGGGGTTGCGTCGGTGGACGTCTTGTGCCAGCGGAACCCGGCGAGCACACAGTCAGCGGTGCGGACGTGTTTGATCTTGAACATGACGCGCTTGTCGGGTCGGTAAATGCCATCGAGCGGCTTCGCGATCACCCCGTCGAGGCCCGCGCCCTCGAGTTCGACGAACCACCGATTGGCGATGTCGACGTCCGTGGTGGTCGGGGTCAGATGGATCGGCGACCTGACCTCGACGAGAGCGTCTTCGAGGGCGGCCCGACGCTCGAGGAAGGGACGCCCGGTGTAGTCCTCGTCGCCGAGGGCGAGCAGATCGAAGGCGATGAACGAGGCCGGCGTCTGCTGCGACAGCAGTCTCACCCGGGACGCGGCGGGATGGATGCGCTGCTGCAGCGCCTCGAAGTCGAGACCGGCGTCGGTCGCGATGACGATCTCGCCGTCGACTACGCATCGTTCGGGCAGCTCGGCCTTGACCGCCTCGACCAGCTCCGGGAAGTAACGGGTCATCGGCTTTTCGTTGCGGCTGCCGAACTCGACGTCCTCGCCGTCGCGGAAGATCAGCGACCTGAATCCGTCCCACTTCGGCTCGTAGGACGCCCCGGTCGGGATCGTCGGAACCGACTTGGCCAGCATCGGCGCAACGGGCGGCATGACGGGCAGCTTCATCGCCCCAGTGTTTCATCGGTACGGCCCGACATCGTCCCCGGACCGGGCCGGTAGCGAGCATGATGGGTCCGACCCGAACCGAGGAGGACCTTTGAGCGTGCTGCTGAGTTACGTGCCGACGCCCGAGGGGTGGGCGGCGCTGGAGCAGGCCACCCGGGAGGCGGCCTGGCGCCGGACGGACGTCGTCGTGGTGAACGTGGCCCCGGGATCGAACGCGGCCGACGTCACGTTCGCGGACCAGAAGGAGCTGGACGCGGTGGGCGCGCGCCTGGCCGAACACGACATCCCCCACACCATCGATCACGTCCTGGACGCATCGGACGTGGCCGATGCCGTCCTGAGTGCGGCCGACCGCCACGGGGTCGAGCTGATCGTCGTTGGACTGCGGCGCCGCTCAGCCGTCGGCAAGGCCCTGCTCGGCAGCAACGCCCAGCGCATCATTCTTGGCGCGCAGTGTCCGGTGCTGTCGGTCCGCCCGTAACCCGGCGACGGGGTTGGCCCCGTACTCTCTAGCCGTCCATGTCGCCGTGAGTCCCGGGAGCATAAGTGGCCGCAGAGCCCAGGTCGAACGGGCGTCGGGCCCTGCCCGGCAGCAGTGCTCTGACGCGCCGCACCCAGGTCGAGCCGACCCAGGTCGTCGCGGCCGCCGGCAGCGCGATCGTCACCGGCGCCCGTGTCGGCCGCATCCTGGGCCGGTCGGCCTGGCGGGTCGCGCGGCAGCTGCCCGGTGCCGAGCGGTTCGAGCGTGAGGCCCAGCGGATCCAGCAGGCGGCGCTGCACGAGGTGAGGCGCGCGCTGGACCTTCCCCAGTCGATGCTGGCCAACGCCGGCGACGAACAGTCGCGGGCCGTCCTGCTCATCGGCAACTCCGACGGCGACCAGGCGCCGCTGCGCAGCGCCATGAGCGAGCTGCTCGAGCGATCGATCGAGACCGACCGCACGAGTAGCCGCGAGTACCTGTTCGGCACGATCATCAGCCAGCTCGTCCCGGACGAGGCCCGCATCCTGGCGTTCCTGTCCGACGGCCGTGCGGCGGCGTCCGCCGACGTCGTGACCAAGGCGGTCGGCCGCTCGCGCGTGCGCACCGAACTGGCGCACGCATCGACCGTCGGGCGCAACGCCGGCGTCGCCAACCCGGAGAACACCCCGACGTACCTCACTCGGCTGCTCGGCTTCGGACTGGTGCGGTTCGGGTCCGAGGACAGCACCCTCGGCACCGAGTACGAGATCCTGGCCACCGACGCCTCGGTGCAAGCCGCGCAGGCCACCGCCGAGGCCCGCAAGCACGGCAGCGTCCGGCTCGCCCGCGGCACGGTCTCGTTGACCGACCTCGGCCGCCAGTTCTGGGTCGCCTCGGACCCGAGCCGAGCAACCCCCCCCAGCAGTTCTCGAAAAGTAACTACCCACCGTGCAGTGTGATCATCGAGCCGAGGGCACCCCTTGATCACGGACCTGGTTCGGCACTGGTACATCGACCTCTCGATCCCGGTTGTCGCCGCGATCATCGGGTACGTCACCAAGCTGGTCGCGATCCGGATGATGTTCCGGCCGCTGGAGTTCGTCGGGTTCAAGCCCTACTTCGGCTGGCAGGGCATCGTCCCGCGCCGGGCGGCCCGGATGGCGAGCATCGCCGTCGACACGATGACGCGCGATCTCATCTCGGCCAGCGAGGTCGTGTCCCGGCTGGACCCCGAGCGCGTCGCGCAGGAGATCGCCGAGCCGATGCGCCAAGCCACCGAGGAGATCACCCGCGAGATCCTGGCCGAGCTGCAGCCGGGGCTGTGGGACGCGCTCCCCCAGCCGGTGCGGCAACTGACCGTCGCGCGGATGCAGGCCGAGTCCCCCGAGCTCGTCCGCGCGGTCCTGATCGACATCCAACGCGACGTCGACGCGGTGTTCGACCTCCGGGCGATGGTGATCACCAACCTGGTCACCGACAAGGCACTGCTGAACCGGATCTTCCAGCAGGCCGGCCGCAAGGAGTTCCGGTTCATCGCCCGCTCGGGCATCTACTTCGGCGGGACGATCGGCCTGCTGCAGATGACGCTCTGGGTTGCCTTCCATGAGCCGTTGATCATGCCGGCGTTCGGCCTGATGGTCGGCTGGTTCACCGATTGGCTGGCCCTCAAGCTCATCTTCAACCCCAAACGTCCGATCAACATCTTCGGCTACACGCTTCAGGGGCTGTTTCTCAAACGGCGCAAGGAAGTCGCTGCCGAGTACGGTGCGCTGATCGCCGACGAGCTGATCACGGCACACAAGATCATCGAGGCGATCGTCCACGGGCCGCTGTCGGACCGAGTCTTCAACATGGTCAGCAAGCAGGTGCAGGCCGCGCTCGACCGGACCGTCGGCCCGGCCCGGCCGCTGATGTCGGTGACGATCGGTACCGCGCGCTACCAGCGGATCAAGAACACGATCAGCGAGAAGGTCATCGACCGGCTGCCCGAGACGATGACCTACGTGGAGGACTATGCCCGCGAGTCGATTGACGTCCGGAACCTGCTGATCGAGAAGATGCAGCAGCTGGACGAGTTGCAGTTCGAGGCGCTGATCCGCCCGGCGTTCGAGCAGGACGAGTGGATCCTGATCACCGTCGGCGCCCTGCTCGGCTTCTTCATGGGCGAGGCCCAGGCTCTGGTGTTGGAACACTTCGCATCCAAGTAGCCCGATCCGCTTCGGCCGGTACCGTGCACCTCGTGCCCTCCACCATGCTGCGCCGGACCCGTCCGCTGCTGGCCGCCGTCACGAGCCTGCTGATCCTGGCCGGCTGCAGCCAGACCATCGGCGGCCACGGCTCGACGCCGCCGAGCGCGAGCAACCCGCCCTCGAGCGGGTTCCCGGCCACGCCGGCGCCGTCGGGCACGAGCAGGTCGGCCGTGCCGGCGAAGATCACCTTCTCCACATGCGACACCATCTTCGACAGCTCGCAGGTCCCGGTGCCGGCCGGACTCAAGGGGAAGATCACCTTCGGCTGCGCGAAGCTAGCAGTACCGCTGAACTACAGCGATCCGTCCGGGCCGTCGATCTCGCTCGAACTGATCAAGGTGCACGACACCGCGAGCTCGAACCAGATCGGCTCGCTGCTGGTCAACCCCGGCGGCCCCGGCGGCTCGGGCCTCGAGCTCGCCGTCGGGCTCACCGGGGAGATCGCCCCGGTGATCCTGAGCCACTTCGACCTGATCGGCTTCGACCCGCGCGGGGTCGGGCTGTCGAGTCCGATCGAATGCATCAGCGACGCCACGAAGGACAAGCTCAACGCCGCATCGCCCGACGTGCGGACCGCCGCCGGGTTCCAGCAGGCCAAGGAGCTGGCGCAGCAGACGGCCGAAGCCTGCAGCACCAAGTACGGCAAGGCGCTCGCGCAGTACAACACGGTCAACACCGCGCGGGACATGGACCAGATCCGCCAGGTCGTCGGCGATGCCCAGATGAACTACCTGGGCTTCTCCTACGGCACCGAGCTCGGCTCGATCTACGCGCACCTTTTCCCGGGCAAGATCCGGGTGGCCGTCCTGGACGGCGCGGTCGACCCGCTGACCGACGGCATCGTCTCCAACGCCGACCAGCTGCAGGGATTCGAGTTGGCCTTCGACCAGTTCGCCGCCGACTGCCTCACGCACAGCCCGTGCAAGTCTCTCGGCAATCCGCGCCAGGCGGTCTACCACATCGTGGCCCAGGCGACGGCCCATCCGCTGGGCACGAGCAACAGCAGCGACCCCCGCACGGTCACTAGTTCCCTCGCCCTCACCGGCGTGCTCGAGGCGCTGTACTCCAAGAGCGAGTGGACGGCTCTGGGCAACGCGCTCATCACCGCACGCGGCGGCGACGGCAAGGGGCTGCTCGCGCTGGCCGATGAGTACAACCAGCGTACGGCCGGTCGGTACTCCAACATCATGGACGCCAACACGACGATCGGCTGCAACGACTCCAAGCCCGGCCCGACCGACGCCCAGATCACCGCGACGGCCAAGTCCTGGGCCACCCGATTCCCGATCTTCGGGACCTGGGCCGTGGGCTCGCTGTTCGACTGCCAGCAGTGGCAGCCCGACCGCACGCCGATCCCGCTGCCCACGGCCGCGACGCCGACCAAGGTGCTGGTGATCGGAAACGTGCACGATCCGGCCACGCCGTATCAGGGCGCGATCGACCTGGCCAAGACGATGGGCAACGCCGAGCTGCTGAGCTGGGACGGCGAAGGGCACACGTCCTACCTGCAGGGCAGCAGCTGCATCGACGCGTACGTGAACACCTACCTGGTGAGCCAGAAGCTGCCACCGACCGGCGTCACATGCCCCAGCTGAGCCTGGCCCGGCCGAAGGGCGAGGTGCGGGCCGTCGCCCTAGTCCTGCACGGCGGGCAGGAGAACAGCACCCGGCCGGTGCGACCGGGCAACATGGCGGCCCTGCGGATGCGGCCCTTCGCCTGGTCGCTGCACTCGGCGGGTCGGGCATCGGGGCTGGCCGTGGCCCGGCTGCGGTACGACCTGCGGGGCTGGAACGGTGACCTGCGGTCCCCCGTCGGCGATGCCCGCACCGCACTCGCCGAGCTGACCGGTCGCTTTCCAGGCGTCCCGTTCGCGCTCGTGGGCCACTCGATGGGTGGCCGCACCGCGATCCACGTGGCCGATGACGCCAACGTGCGAGCGGTCGTCGGCCTCGCCCCGTGGATCGAGCCGGGCGAGCCGGTTCGGACGGTGACCGGACGCCGGGTACTCATCGCGCACGGCGACCGGGACAAGATCACCAACCCACAGTCGTCCGAGGCCTGGGCCCGGGCCGCGGCCGATTTCGCCGAGTCGATCAGTTACGTCACCGTCCGCGGCGAGCAGCACGCCATGCTCGCCCGAGCGAGCGTCTGGCACCGGCTGTGCACCGGGTTCGTCCTCGGCGCGCTGTTCGGCAGCTCACTGGAGGGAACCGAGGGCGCAGACACGGCGAACATAGTCACGAAGGCACTTGCCGGAGAACCCCTACTCGTCGTGTGATTTGGGGCCAGGCCAGGCGCAACGTTGGAGGAGACCGCAATGACGCTTGTCGAGAACGGATCGGGTACGACGCTCCGCCGTCACATCGATCCGAGCATGTGGCCCGACGTCGCCACCGTCCCCCACACCCCGGCGCGCGCAGCCGTGGCCAAGCGGATCTTCCGGCGCGCGGTCGAGCGGCTCCCCCTGCGCGTGGTCGAGCCCGACGGCAGTCGCTACGGCGGCGGAGCCGGCTCCGACCCGGAGTTCCGGCTCGAGCGGCCCGAGGCGTTCTTCCACCGTCTCGGCGCTACCGGGACCATCGGCTTCGGCGAGGCCTACATGGCCGGCGACTGGACGGCCGAGGACCTCGCCGGCGTGCTGGCCGCCTTCGCCGCCAACATGCGCGATCTCGTACCGGAGTTCCTGCACAAGCTTCGGCACGCCGTCCTGAGCCGCATGCCCGACAGCCACGACAACACGGTCGAGGGCGCGCGGCAGAACATCCACCACCACTACGACCTGTCCAACGAGCTGTTCAAGACGTTCCTGGACGAGTCGCTGTCCTACTCCTCGGCCATCTTCGACGGTGAGCCGTACGGATCGGACGAGGACCTGGCCCAGGCCCAGCGCCGCAAGATCGACCGGCTGCTCGACGCCGCCTCGGTCGGCCCGGGTACCCGGCTGCTCGAGATCGGGACGGGGTGGGGCGAGCTGGCGATCCGGGCCGCTCGTCGCGGCGCCGAGGTCACGTCGCTGACCATCTCGGTCGAGCAGGCCGAGCTCGCCCGCGAGCTCATCGAGGCCGAGGGGCTGAGCGAGCAGATCACCGTGCTGCTCAAGGACTATCGCGAGGCCCAGGGCAACTACGACGCCATCGTGAGCGTCGAGATGATAGAGGCGGTCGGGGCCAACCACTGGAACGAGTACTTCGGGACCATCGATCGGCTGCTGAACCCCGGCGGTCGCGTCGGGCTGCAGGCGATCCTGCAGGACGACTACACGGTTTCGGCCACGCGCGACACGTACACCTGGATCCGCAAGTACATCTTCCCGGGCGGGCAGCTGGCCTCGGTCGAGGCGATCGACCGCACGCTCAAGGCCGGCACGAACCTGCGCGTCTCGGACCGATACAGCTTCGGCCGCCACTACGCCGAGACCCTGCGCCGCTGGCGGGCCCGGTTCGAGGAGCAGGCCGACGCCGTGGCCGCACTCGGGTTCGACGAGACGTTCCGCCGGATGTGGTCGCTGTACCTCGCCTACTCCGAAGCGGGCTTTCGCACCGGCTACCTCGACGTCACCCAGTTCACGCTGACCAAGGGCACCGCCTGATCCGCTCACCGCGCCCCGCTACCTTGGGGCGTGCTCGGTTCCCGCGGCGGTGCTTCGCCTAGCGATGCGAGGGCCGCGGCGTGACCGTGATCCTCGGGCTGCTCGCGGCCGCGTTCTACGGCGTCGGCGACTTCGTCGGTGCGTCGGCGTCGCGGCGGCACAGCGCGGTCACGGTGCTGCTGCACAGCTATCCGGTGGGCGCCGTCCTGATGCTGGCGATGCTGCCGTTCTTCCCGGGCACGCTGGACGGGCGGGTGACGCTCTACGGCGTCGCCGGCGGGCTGTCCGGACTGGTAGGCGTCACGCTGATGTACGGCCTGATGGTGATCGCGCCGATGAACGTCATCTCACCGGTCACCGCGGTGCTGGCCGCGATCGTTCCGGTGGTCTTCGGCGTAGCCGTCGGTGAGCGCCCGCACCTGGCGGCCTGGTTCGGCATCGCGCTCGGCGTGGGCGCCGTGGTCCTGGTCAGCCGGACCACCGACCAGCATCCGCACGGCACGATCGCCCTGCGGGTGCTGGGCCTGGCCTTCCTCGCCGGGCTCGGCTTCGGCTTCTACTTCATCTTCCTGGCCCGGGCGGGCAACGACTCCGGACTGTGGCCGCTGGTGATCTCCCGCCTCGCGTCGGCGCTCGTGATCCTGCCGCTGGCCTATCAGCGCAAGGCGTTCACCCCGATCCGCGGGCGGATGCTGGTGTACACCGTCGCGGCCGGGGCGTGCGACGCGTTCGCCAACATGTTCTTCCTGCTCGCCTCGCGCGATGGGCTGCTGGCCCTGGCCAGCGTGCTGACCTCGCTGTACCCCGCCGTCACCGTGATGCTGGCCGTCGGCATCCTGCACGAACACACGAGCCGGGTGCAGCGGGTCGGGCTCGGCCTGGCCGCGGCCGCCATCGTCCTGATCACCGTGTAGCACTGTCCTCCGAGCGGGCCATGTGTGCCTCGCGAAGTTGTACTACGCGCGTAGTACAGATCTGCGCCCGCTACATACCCCCCGCGACCGGCATGTGCCTGTTGCAGAAGGCCGCGCGGGCGCTACCAGTCCGCCCCGGGAGTCTGACGATGGACTGACCGGGGTCATTCACTGGCCCAGAAGACTCAGGTCGGGTTGTAGCGGGTCTCGAGCAGTCGCAGCCAGACCTCACTGGGCGTGGGGTAGGACGGCACCGCGTGCCAGAGCCGCTCGAGCGTGACTCCGCCGACGATCGCCACCGTCGCCGCGTGGACGAGGTCGGACACCTCCGGCCCGACGAAGGTCGCCCCGACGAGCGTGTCCGCCGCGGCGTCGATGACGATCTTCGCCCGCCCGGTGTAGCCGTCGCGCATCACGTACGTGCCGGCCAGCGCGCCGAGGTCGTACTCGACGGTCTCGACGTCGATCCCCGCCGCGCGGGCCTCGCTCTCGGTCAACCCGACCGACGCGACCTGCGGATCGGTGAAGGTCACCTGCGGAACGATCCCGTGTCCGGCGACGTCAGTGAACCGCGGACCGTCGACCGGCCGCCCCTGCGCCCGAGCCGCCAGCACCGAACCGCAGATCCGCGCCTGGTACTTGCCCATGTGCGTGAGCAGCGCCCGACCGTTCAGGTCCCCTACGGCATAGAGCCATTCGCCGTCGACGCCGTCCACCGCGAAGTGGTCGTCGACGCTCACGTACCCGTGGTTGTCACCGACCACCGTGTCGAGCGTGCCGCCGGCGGCGAGCGAAACCGTCTCCAGTCCGATGCCGCGGCTGGCCGGAGTGCGCCCGGTCGCCACGAGGATCTCGTCGACCACCACCGACCCGCCGGCGAAGTGGACGGTGACCTCGCCGCCGTGGACCTGCCCCTCGCCGGTGTCCTGCGGGTCCACCCGCTCGACCCGATCGACGCCCACGCCGAGCTGCAGCGTGACGCCGCGCGACTCGAGCTCGCGCTGGACGAACTCACCGGCGAACGGCTCGTTGCGGGCCAGCAGCCCCGGTGCCGAGCCGATGATCGTCAACTCCTGCACGCCCAGCCCGTTCAGCCAGGTGGCCGCTTCGCACGCGACGACACCGCCGCCGACGATCGCCATCCGGCGCGGGATCACGTGCAGGTTCGTGACGTCGCGGGAGATCCACGGCAACGCCTCGCGCAGACCCGGAACCGGTGGCACGCTCGCGGTGGTCCCGGTGTCGAGCACGACCGCGTGCCGCGCGTGCAGCGTGCGGACCGAACCGTCCGGCGCGGTCACCTCGACCGCCTTCACTCCCGCCACGCGGCCCCGTCCACGCACGACATCGATCCCGACGCCGGCCGCCCAGTCGACCTGCGAGGTGTCGTCGTGGTGCTTGACGATCTCGTCCCGACGGGCCAGCACCGCGTCGATGTCGAGCTTCGCGTCGCCGACAACGCTCTGCATTCCGGGTAGATGCCGCGCGGCTTCGAGCAGTTCGACCGGGCGCAGCAAACCCTTGCTCGGCATGCAG
>JBDTGE010000106.1:0-15980 GCA_039937575.1 Jatrophihabitantaceae bacterium | reverse complement strand
CACTGCGCGCATCGCATGCGTCGCCGTCGGCCGGCGTGCAGGGTGCGGCTGCCGGTCGCGAGCAGCGCGCGGACCGGCGCCAGGGTGTCGTTGGTCAGCTCGCCGGACCAGACCAGGTCCCACACCGCGGCGGTGACGGTGACGTCACTCTCGTCCGGGATGCGGTCGGCCAGGGCGCGGAAGAACATCGCCTGCTGTCCGTCGAGTGCCGCTCGGATGACGTCGGCGATGCGGCCGTCCACCGGTTCCACCGGCGGCAGCACGAGCGACGCGAGCTCGGCCGGAGCCAGCGCGAGCCAGCCTCCGCCGCCGGAGCCGCTCGCCCGACCGCCCGCGAGCGAACCGGCCCCGGCCCAAACCACCTCGCCGGCCAGCGTCAGCTCGTCCAGCAGCGCGGTGGAGTAGTCGGCGATCCGCGACGGAAGGATCAGCGTCTCGAGCGCACTGGCCGGGAGCGGTAGCCCGGCCAGCTGCTCGATGACCCGCAGCAGCCCGTCGACGCCCCGGTTCGACCGGTCGCGGACGCCCTGCCACGCCGGGACGAAGCGGGCGAGGGCGTCCGGCGGCACCGGCTCGACCTCCCGCCGCAGCGCGGCGAGCGAGCGGTGCCGGACGGACCGAAGCACCTCCGCGTCGCACCACTCGGTGCCGATCCCGCCGGGCCGGAAGTCGCCCTGCACCAGGCGCCCGGTCGCACTCAGCCGCTCCAGGGCAGCGGCCACGACGGCCACGCCGAGCCCGAGTCGCGTCGCGACCTCGGCCGCGTGGAACGGTCCGTGGGTCCGGGCGTAGCGCGAGAGCAGATCACCGAGCGGGTCGCGGACTGTTTCGGTGAACACCTCAGGCACACCGACCGGGAGCGCAGTTCCGAGCGCATCACGGACCCGACCGGCGTCCTCGATCGCGAGCCAGCGCTGCTCGCCGGCGATGCGGACCCGGATCGCGTGCCGATCGGACTCCAGGGTGGCCAGGTCCTGTGGCGTCGCGCCCCGGGCGATCGCCTCGTCGGTGCTCAGGTCGCCCACGCCGCGCAGCAGGTCGTGCAGGCTGTCCGGCCCGCGCGCGTGGCGGTCGGGCGCGAGCCGGGCGACCTCGGCCTCGACCTCGGCCAGCGCGTCCGGGTCGAGGAGCTCACGCAGATCGCTCGCACCCAGCAACTCGGCCAGCAGCGCCGAGTCCAGCGAGAGGGCCTGGGCCCGTCTTTCGGCCAGCGGGGCGTCGCCGTCGTACAGGAACATGCCGACGTAGCCGAACAGCAGCGAACGCGCGAACGGCGAGGCGGCCGGGGTCTGGACCTCGACCAGCTGCACCGATCGGCCAGCCAGCTCGCGCATCAACCCGACCAGGCCGGGCACGTCGAACACGTCCTGCAGGCACTCGCGCATCGCCTCGAGCACCACCGGGAAGTCGCCGTAGTCCGAGGCCACCTGCAACAGCTGGTTGGACCGCTGCCGCTGTTGCCACAACGGCGTGCGCCGGTGCGGGTCGCGGCGCGGCAGCAACAGCGAGCGCGACGCGCACTCGCGAAAGCGCGAGGCGAACAGTGCCGAGCTGCCCACCTCGGCCGTCACGATCGCCTCGATCTCGTCCGCCTCGAAGGCGGCGATCTCGGCGCCCGGGGGTTCGGCGTCGGTGTACGGCAGGCGCAGGACGATGCCGTCGTCGGAGTGCATCGAGGCCACGTCCAGCCCGTACTGCTCCCGCAACCGGGCCCCGATCGCCAGGGCCCAGGGCGCATTTACCGGTGCCCCGAACGGCGAGTGGATCACCAATCGCCAGTCGCCGAGCTCGTCGCGGAACCGTTCGACCAGCACGGTGCGATCGTCGGGGACACGCCCGGTCGCCTCCTTCTGCTCGGCCAGGTAGCCCAGCAGGTTGGCGACGCCCCACTCGTCCAGCCCGGCGTCGCGGCCGCGCGCGGCGGCGTCGGCCGGGGACGCCCCCGCGACCTCGCGCAGGAACGCGCCGAGCGCGCGGCCGAGTTCGACCGGACGGCCCGGGGAGTCGCCCTTCCAGAACGGCATCCGGCCGACCTGACCCGGCGCCGGCGTGACGAGCACGCGGTCGTGCGTGATGTCCTGGATCAGCCACGACGAGGAACCGAGCAGGAACACATCGCCGACGCGCGACTCGTAGACCATCTCCTCGTCCAGCTCACCGACTCGACGGCCCGGACCTTCGCCGCCGGCCAGGAAGACGCCGAACATGCCGCGGTCCGGGATCGTCCCGCCGCTGGTCACGGCCAGCCGTTGTGCGCCCGCACGCGGCGTCAGCTCGCCGGTGATCCGGTCCCAGTTCAGTCGCGGCCGCAGCTCGGCGAACGCGTCGGACGGGTACCGGCCGGCGAGCATGTCCAGCGTCGCTTCCAAGGCGCTGCGGGGCAGGCCGGTGAACGGCGCGGCCCGGCGCAGCAACTCCTCGACCTGATCGACGGTCAGTGTGTCCATGGCCACCATCGCGACGATCTGCTGGGCCAGCACGTCCAGCGGATTGCGCGGATAGTGCATCGACTCGATGGCGCCTTCACGCATCCGCTCCGCGACGACGGTGCACTCGACCAGGTCGCCGCGGAACTTCGGGAAGATCACTCCGTGGGAGATGGCGCCGACCTGGTGCCCGGCCCGGCCGACGCGCTGCAGGCCCGAGGCCACCGACGGCGGCGACTCGACCTGCACGACCAGGTCGACGGCGCCCATGTCGATGCCGAGCTCGAGCGACGAGGTGGCCACGACGGCGGGCAGGCGGCCGGACTTGAGGTCGTCCTCGACCAGGGCCCGCTGTTCGCGGGACACCGAGCCGTGATGGGCTCGGGCCACGATCACCTCGCCGACCGGCTGTCCCGACCCGGACTGGCCCATCAGCGCCGCGGGCGGGCCGGTGGCGAGCAACGCCCGCCCGGCTCGCTCCGAGGCCAGCTCGTTCAGGCGAGCGGTGAGGCGCTCGGCCAGTCGGCGGGAGTTCGCGAACACGATCGTCGAGTGATGGGACTCGACCAGATCGAGCACCCGCTCCTCGACGTGCGGCCAGATCGACGTGCGGCGCTGGGCCCCGGCCGCCGATCCGGTCAGGTCGTCGGTCATCTCCCCGAGCGCGCTCATGTCCTCGATCGGCACCACGACCTGCAGCTCGAACGTCTTCTGGACCGGCGGCTGCACCACCGTTACCGGACGGCCGCCGGCCAGGAACACCGCCACCTCGTCGACCGGGCGGACCGTGGCCGAGAGCCCGATGCGTTGCGCCGGTCGCTCGAGCAGCGCGTCGAGCCGTTCCAGCGAGAGGGCCAGGTGCGCCCCGCGCTTGGTGGCGCAGACGGCGTGGACCTCGTCGATGATCACCGTGTCCACGCCGCGCAGTGCCTCGCGCGCGGCGGAGGTGAGCAGCAGGAACAGCGACTCCGGCGTGGTGATGAGGATGTCGGCCGGTCGGCGCGAGAAGGCCCGGCGATCGGCGGCCGGCGTGTCGCCCGAGCGCATCGCCACCCTGATGTCGGGCTCGGGCCGGCCGAGCCGGGCCGCGTGCTGCCTGATCCCGGCCAGCGGGGAGCGCAGGTTCCGCTCTACGTCGACGGCCAGGGCCTTGAGCGGGCTGACGTACAGCACCCGACAGCGACGCAGCGGATCCTCTGGAACCGGCAACGCGGCCAGTCGGTCGAGCGCGGACAGGAACGCGGCGAGGGTCTTGCCCGAACCGGTGGGCGCGACGACGAGCGTGTGCGCACCCTGCTCGATCGCCTCCCACGCGCCGACCTGAGCCGGGGTCGGTGCCGGGAAGGCGCCGTCCAACCAGGCCTGGGTCGCGGGGGAGAAGGTCGCGGGGGAGAAGCCGGTCACGAGCCCCAGTCTGCCCGCCCGCACCGACTGTGCTCGGCCGAGCGTCAGCCGGTGGCCAGACGCGCGGCGAGCCGGTCGCGGGCCGCCGGCCAGTCGTCGTCGGTCATCGAGTACTGGACGGTCGTGCGCCACGATCCGTCGGCCCGGATCCGGTGCTTGCGCAGCTCGCCCTCGCGCGTCGCGCCCAGGCGGGCGATCGCGGCCTGCGAGCGCTCGTTGTAGATGTCGGTGTGCCACACCACGCGCGCTGCGCCTAGTGTGTCGAAGGCGTGCGTGAGCATCAGCAGCTTGGACTCAGTGTTGTGCCCCGTCCGCCACCAGCGCCGGCCGAGCCAGGTGTGGCCGATGCCCAGCGTCCGCAACGCGGGGTTGACCTCGTAGTACGAGGACGACCCAGCGACCTCGCCGCTCACCGCGTCGAGCTGGGCGTAGGCGAAGCGCTGCCCGCGTGCGCGCGCGCCGAGGGCGGCCAGGATGTGCGCCTCGGCGTCCTGGACCGTGAGCGGCTCGGCGACGTGTCCGGACGGAGGGGACAGCCAGCGGAACACCTCGGCCGCGTGCTCCCGCGGCCCCGCCGCGGCGAGGTAGCCGGCAGCGTGCTCGAGCGCGAGCGGTTCGAGCCGGATGAGGCGGCCGGTCAGGACGGGCAGGGCGTACCAGAGCTCGGGTGAGGACACCCGTGAATCCTGACAGGTCACCTTCGAGGCAGTGTTCGGACGAGAACGCAGCGGCCTTACGCTGATCGGTGTGCGACTTACCGAGTTCTGGAGCCGGATGGAGGAGCGCTTCGGCCCCGTCTACGCCCGGAGCGTGGCGGCCGACTACCGGCTGCCCGGCATCGGCGCCACGGTGAACGACGCGCTCGCCCGCGGGGACGACGCGAAGGCGATCTGGCGTGCGGTGTGTACCGAGTTCGACGTACCGGGCAACCTGCAGTGACCCGGGTCTGAACCGGCGCGACTCGCTCGGCGTGTCGCACGCCGCCCTAGCACGGTCGAACAGGTGTTCGGCTATCTTTGTCCACAGCGGGCTCGGCCGTCCACAACCCCGTGGCGTTCCACGAAGTTGTCGGTGACCGGGCCTAACGTCCCAGACAAGCACGGGCACGTCGACCGACCGGCCCACCAACCACTGAACGAAGAGGTGTCTTCGATGGCAGCAGGGTTCGACCGGGATAAGGCGCTCGATGTCGCCATGGCCCAGATCGAGAAGCAGCACGGAAAGGGCGCGGTCATGCGCCTCGGCGACCGGGTGTCCGCGCCGATCGAGGTGATCCCCACCGGCTCGATCGCGCTCGACGTCGCACTCGGGATCGGCGGGCTGCCGCGGGGCCGGGTCGTGGAGATCTACGGCCCGGAGAGCTCGGGCAAGACGACGGTCGCGCTGCACGCGGTGGCGAACGCACAGGCCGCCGGGGGTGTCGCGGCGTTCATCGACGCCGAGCACGCACTTGATCCGGACTACGCGAAGGCGCTGGGCGTGGACACCGACGCACTGCTGGTCAGCCAGCCGGACACCGGCGAGCAGGCGCTGGAGATCATGGACATGCTGATCCGCTCCGGCGCGATCGACATCGTGGTCATCGACTCGGTCGCCGCCCTGGTGCCGCGGGCCGAGATCGAGGGCGAGATGGGCGACAGCCACGTCGGCCTGCAGGCTCGGCTGATGAGCCAGGCGCTGCGCAAGATCACCGGCGCGTTGAGCAACACCAACACCACGGCGATCTTCATCAACCAGCTGCGCGAGAAGATCGGTGTCATGTTCGGCTCACCGGAGACCACGACCGGTGGCAAGGCGTTGAAGTTCTACGCCTCGGTGCGCCTGGACGTGCGTCGGATCGAGACGCTCAAGGACGCCGGCGAGGCGGTCGGCAACCGCACCCGGGTGAAGGTCGTCAAGAACAAGGTGGCGCCGCCGTTCAAGCAGGCCGAGTTCGACATCGTCTACGGCCAGGGGATTAGCCGTGAAGGCTCGCTCATCGATGTCGGCGTCGATCAGGGTCTGATCAAGAAGTCCGGCGCTTGGTACACCTACGAGGGCGATCAGCTCGGCCAGGGCAAGGAGAACGTCCGCAGCTTCATGCGCGACAACCCTGACCTGGCCGACGAGATCGAGAAGAAGATCAAGGAGAAGCTGGGTATCGGTGCGCAGGTGGACGAGGCCGCGCCGATCGACGTGACTCCGGTGGACTTCTGAGCATGACGAGCGAGGTTCCCCCGGACGACGAGGTAACGCTCGGGCCTCCGGGGGATCCGGAGTCGGTGGCCCGCACGATCTGCCTTCGACTGCTGGACCGCCGGGCCCGGACCCGGGCCGAACTGGCTGACGAGTTACGTCGAAAGGGCGTCCCGGACGGTGCGGCCGGTCTGGTACTGGACCGATTCACCGACGTCGGCCTCATCGACGACGACGCGCTCGCCGCCAGCTACGCCCTGGCCCAGCATCGCGAACGCGGCCTGGCCGGTCGGGCGGTCGCGGCCAAACTGCGGCGCCGCGGCGTGGACGAGCAGACCGTGGCTTCGGCGCTGGAGCCGATCGACCGCGGCAGCGAGTACGCGGCCGCTGAAGCCCTGGTGCGAAACAAGCTCCGCTCGCTCGGCGGTCTGGATTCGCTGGTCCAGGCGCGCCGCCTGACCGGGCTACTCGGGCGCCGTGGTTACTCACCCGGGCTGGCGCATGAGCTCGTTCGTGCCGTCCTGGCCGAGACGGCCGCCGACGTCGACCGACTGGACGGCTCGACGGCTCTAACTTGATTTGTCGCTCGCACGTTCCTAACCTCACAGCTACCAGGATTAACGCACCACGATCGCGCGGAGTCCGGATGTGCACCAGATTCCGGAGCGCCGGAGCGAGTCACTCATAGGTATCTGGCGGCGTCGCACAGAAGGGACAGACCCCCGGCGGGATGCCCGGGCGCACGCGTATGAGCGCGGACGTCCGGCGGGCATCTCGTCGTCCAGCCGTTCCCCGCGTTCCCTGGCCACGGCACGGTTGCGGACAGGAGAGGGCGAATGGACGGGGTCTGGTATGCGGCGATCGGCGCAGTCTTCGTCCTCGGGATCCTGTTCGTTCAGGCCTATTCGCGGCGCGGACCGGCCTACTCGCGGCGCGGGTCCAGGACCCCGCAGAGCCGACTTGACGCCGCGGTGCCCGCTGGTCCCGTGACCGCTCCGTCCGTGGTCGGCGTCGACGCGGAGCTCGAGGCGGTCCGCCGCCGGTCCGGCGCCGAAGCCGATGCCCTGCGCCGCGCGGCCGAGACCGAAGCCGAGGCCACCCGCCGTGCGGCCCAGTCCGAGCTGCAGTCGGCCCGGGCCGACGCCGAGGCCGCCCGAACCCGCGCTGCCCGCGAGGCCGAAGCCACCCTGATGGAGGCCCGGCGCGGCGGCGAGGCCGAGATCGCGCGCCTGACCACCGAGGTGCGCGCCATGGCCGCTGAGCTGTCCAGCCGCGAGAGCCACCTCGATGAGCGGCAGCGCCAGCTCGATGCCGACGCGGCCCGGGTGGGCGTCGAGTCGGCGGACCTGGACCGCTCGACCCGCCTGCTGGCCGAGCGCCAGGCCGAGCTCGACGGGTCGTTCCTCGCGCTCGCCGAGCAGAGCGACCACCTGCAGGCCCGAGTCGGTGAACACGTACGCGAGCTCGAGCGCCGAGCTTGCCTGTCCAGCGAGCAGGCCAAGGCCGAGCTCCTGGTCGGCGTGGAGGTGACGGCCCGCCGGGACGCCGCGGTTCTCGTCCGCAGCATCGAGAACGAGGCCCGCACCGAGGGCACCGAGCGGGCCCGCGCGATCGTGGTCGAGGCCGTCCAACGCGTCGCCAGCGAGCAGACCAGCGAGAGCGTGGTCAGCGTGCTGCACCTGCCGAGCGATGAGATGAAGGGCCGGATCATCGGGCGCGAGGGCCGCAACATCCGCGCCTTCGAATCGGTCACCGGGGTCAACGTGATCATCGACGACACCCCCGAGGCGGTCCTGCTGTCCTGCTTCGACCCGGTCCGGCGCGAAGTCGGCCGGCTCACCCTGGACAAGCTCGTACTCGACGGCCGGATCCACCCGCACCGGATCGAGGAGGCGTACGAGCAGAGCAAGGTCGAGGTCGACGAGCTGTGCCTGCGGGCCGCCCGCGACACCCTGGCCGACGTCGGCGTCAACGACCTCGACGAGCGGCTGCTGCCCACCCTGGGTCGGCTGAAGTACCGCACCAGCTACGGCCAGAACGTGCTCGGGCACCTGGTCGAGACCGCCCACATCGCCGGCGTTATGGCGGCCGAACTGGGTATCGAGCCCACCCGGGTCAAGCGCTGCGCGTTCCTACACGACATCGGCAAGGCACTCACCCACGAGGTCCAGGGCAGCCACGCGATCATCGGTGCCGAGCTGCTGCGCAAGTACGGCGAGAGCGAGGCGGTGGCGCACGCGGTCGAGGCCCATCACAACGAGGTGCAGCCACGCACCGTCGAAGCGGTCCTCACGCAGGCGTCGGACACCTGCTCGGCCTCCCGGCCCGGCGCCCGGCGCGAGTCGCTGGAGAGTTACGTCAAGCGGCTGGCCCGGATCGAGGAGATCGCCGGCGCCAAAGAGGGTGTGGAGAAGGTCTTCGCCATGCAGGCCGGGCGCGAGGTCCGGGTCATGGTGCAGCCGTCGGAGGTCGATGACCTGGCCGCACAGGTGATCGCCCGCGAGATCGCCAAGCAGATCGAGGACGAGTTGACCTATCCCGGCCAGATCCGGGTTACCGTCGTGCGCGAGTCACGCTCGACCGAGATCGCCCACTAGCCCATAGAGCGCACTAGCCGATAGAGCGACCTAGCCGATAGAGCGACCTAGCCGGTACAGCGCCGACCGGTCCTCCGGCTCGCTCGGGATCTCGCGCAGCTCGACCAGCGCGAATCCGTTCTTCTCCAGCACGCGGCGCGAGGCCGTGTTCTCGGCGTCCACCGACACGAGCAGCGGTGCGTGCGGCCGCTCGCGCCCGACTTCGGCGACCAGGGCGGCGATCATCGCGGTCCCGACACCGCGGCCGACGAGAGGCGCTTCGCCGATCGCGTAGTCCAGACCCACGTCTTGCGGCCCGGCCCCGTACTCGCCCGCGGGGTAGTCGGCCCAGCGGTACCACTGGCACCAGCCCACCGCCCACCCGTCGAGGTGGACCATCCGGGCCTGGGTCGGTTCCTCCCCCCGAATACACCGCGCATAGCCCGCGATCTCCTGCGCCGGGTCCTCGGTCCACCACCGGGCGACATGTGGCGCGAGCAGCCACGCGGCGACCACCGGCAGGTCGGCGTCGGCCATCGGGCACAGCGTCAGGTTCATCGCGCGGGGGCCCACTGCGACCGCAGCAGGCCCATGAGGACCTCGTCCTCGTAGTGACCGCGCACCCAGCAGTGCTCGCGCCGGCGCCCCTCCTCGACGAACCCCACCTTGCGGTAGGACGCGATCGCCCCGGCGTTCGAGGCAACTACCGCCAGGTGCACGCGACGCAGGTTGCGACGGACGAACGCAAACTCGACCAGCTGCCGGAGGGCTTCGGTGCCGTAGCCCTGCCCGCGGGCCTCCGCGACCAGGCCCAGGCCCACCTCGGCCTGCCGGACGAGCGGATCCTCGTCAAAGATCGCGGCTCGCCCAGCCACTACGCCGCCCGCGATGATCATGAACTCCATCGACCGCCCGTCGGCCTGGTCCGAGCGGTTGCGCCGGAACTCGGCCAGCGTCAGGGGCGCCGGGGCTCGGGGTGTGCGCTCCTCCCACGTGTCGAGTTCGGCGGCGAGCCGGTACAGCACCGCCTCGTCGTCCTCGGTCGGAGTCTGCAGGCGTACCGAAGCATCCTCGAGGTCGGCCATGGGTGGACCGTATCCTCGAAGGCACCATGGATACCGCCCGTACCTACGACATCCGCACCTACGGGTGCCAGATGAACGTCCACGACTCCGAACGCCTGGCCGGACTGCTCGAGGCCGCCGGGTACGAGCGAGGGACCGGCGACGACGTCGACCTGGTCGTGTTCAACACCTGCGCCGTCCGCGAGAACGCCGACAACCGTCTCTACGGCAACCTCAGCCACCTCGTCTCGGCCAAGCACAGTCGGCCGAGCATGCAGATCGCCGTCGGGGGCTGTCTGGCCCAGAAGGACCGCGGCACCATTCTGCAGAAGGCGCCGTGGGTGGACGTCGTGTTCGGGACGCACAACCTGGCCGCCCTGCCGGTCCTGCTCGAACGCGCGCGGCACAACGACGAGGCGCAGGTCGAGATCGTCGAGGCGCTGCAGAACTTCCCGTCCGACCTGCCGACTCGTCGCGAATCCCCCTTCAGCGCCTGGGTGTCGATCTCGGTCGGTTGCGACAACACGTGCACGTTCTGCATCGTCCCGAGCCTGCGCGGCACCGAAACCGATCGCCGGCCCGGTGACGTGCTCGCCGAAATCAGGGCGCTCGTCGACGCCGGTGTGGTCGAGGTGACCCTGCTCGGGCAGAACGTGAACTCCTACGGTCGATCGTTCGGCGATCGGCTCGCGTTCGGCAAGCTGCTGCGTGCGTGCGGGGACATCGACGGGCTGGACCGGGTCCGGTTCACCAGCCCGCATCCGCGCGACTTCACCGACGACGTGATCGCCGCCATGGCCGAGACACCGAACGTCATGCCGCAGCTGCACATGCCGATGCAGTCGGGCTCGGACGACGTGCTGCGGGCGATGCGGCGCTCGTACCGGCGTGAGCGCTACCTCGCCATCATCGACAGCGTGCGGGCCGCCATGCCTGAGGCGGCGATCACGACCGACATCATCGTCGGATTCCCCGGTGAGACCGAGACGGACTTCGAGCAGACGCTCGACGCCGTCCGTACCGCCCGGTTCGCGAGCGCGTTCACGTTCCAGTACTCCAAGCGCCCCGGCACACCGGCGGCGACGATGGAGGCCCAAGTGCCGAAGGCGGTCGTGCAGGAGCGGTACGAGCGGCTGATCGAACTCCAGGAGCAGCTCTCGTGGGACGCGGCCCGAGCGCTGGTCGGGCGCGAGGTCGAGGTCTTGGTCAACAGCACCGACGGCCGCAAGGACGGTGCGACCGGCCGCTTGTCCGGGCGGGCGCGGGACGGCCGGCTGGTCCATGTCGCCACGGGTGGACTCACGATTGCTCCGGGCGACGTGATCACCTCACGCGTCACCTACGCCGCGCCGCACCACCTCGTCGCCGATTCGACCATTTCGGCCCATCGGACCTGGCGAGGCAGTGGCGAGTCAGCGCACAGTGCCCCGAATCAGCTCCTCACGATCGGCCCGGCCCCCGCCGCCGGCGAGTGACGGACTCGCGCTCCGAGCGAGGGACCTAGGCGTCCGGGATCAGCGAGCGCCGCTGCTCGACCTCGGCCTCGGCCTTGGCGATCCGACCGGCGTCGCCGGCCTTGCGAGCCCGCTCGAGCTTGGCCTCGGCCTCGACCAGTCGCTCGCGCAGCGCGGACAGGAACGGGTTGGACTCGCCGTTACCCCGCCGCCACTGGGCGTCGACCGCGTCGCGCACCCGCTGTTCGGCGGCGCGCATTCGATCATCGGTTCGGCGCATCGCATCGCGGGGCACGTGCCCGATCTCATCGAAGCGGGCCTGCAGATCACGCAGGGTGGACTGCGCCGCCTTCGGGTCGGCCAGGCCCACCGCCTCGGCCTGGGCGATGATCGCCTCCTTCTTGTGCTGGTTCTCGACCTGCTCGGCGTCGCGCTCGGAGAAGACCTCGGAGCGGCGGGCGAAGAACGCGTCCTGCGCCGCGCGGAACCGGGCCCACAGCGCGTCCTCGACGTCGCGGGCCGCCCGGCCGGCGGCCTTCCACTCGGTCATCAGATCGCGCATCGCGGCCGCGGTGTCCTTCCAGTCCGAGGACTGCGCCAGCGTCTGGGCCTGCGCGATCAGTTTCTCCTTCACCTCCTTGGCCGATCCGCGCTCGGCGTCCAACTTGGCGAAGTGCTGGCCCCGGCGCCGGCCGAAGGCGTCGCGCGCCGCGGCGAAACGCTTCCAGAGCGCATCGTCGGTCTTGCGGTCGATGCCCTTGATCAGCTTCCACTCCTCGACGATGACCCGCAGCCGATCGCCGGACACCTTCCAGGACGTCGCCGACTCGGCGATCTGCTCGGCCTCGACGGCGAGCGTCTCCTTGGCGACGACGGCGTCCGCCCGCGCCTGCTGCCGGGCCGCGGCGTGCTCGTTCGCCTTCGTCTCGGCGCTGGCCAGCAGCGCGTCCAGCCGGGTGTCGAGTGCGGCCAGATCACCGATGGCGGCGGCGGTCGGCAGCTGCTCCTTGAGCGCGACGGCGTAAGTGCGGGTCGAGGCGGGATCGCCGGCGCCGGACTCCAGGCGCTTGTCCAGCAGGGTGACCTCCGTGGCCAGGTCCTCGTAGCGCCGCTGGTAGAACGCCAGGCCCGCCTCGGCGTCACCCGCCTGCCACGATCCGATCTCCCGTTCACCGTCAGCTGTTTTGACGAAGACGTTCCCGTCCGCGTCGATGCGTCCCCACTCCGAGCTCATGACTACGCATTGAACACGATCTGGCGCCCTCTCCGCGCAGCCGGACGGGCCAGCTAGCCTGCGAAAGTGATCGTCGCCGCCGTGTTCTGCCCGCAGCCGCCGCTGCTGGTGCCCGCTGTGGCCACCGGGGCGGCGCCGGAACTGGACGGCCTCCGATCCGCCTGCCGCGGCGCGATCGGCCGGGCCGGAGCCGCTCACCCGGTCGTGCTGCTCGGTTCCGGCCCGGTGTCGGCGTCGCACTCGGCCCGGTCCCGGGGCACGCTGGCGCAGCTCGGGGTGCCCGGCGAGATCCACCTGGGCGACCTGAGCCGCGGGGGTGCGCTGGACCTGCCGCCCTCGCTCACCGTCGGGGCGTGGCTCGTCCAGGACGCGCTCGGCCCCCACAGTGGCGCCGTGGCCTACTCGGTCGGACCGGAGTTCGGACGCAGTCGCGCCGCCACCGAGCTGCTCGAGCGGGCCGAGACCGGCGACCTGGCCCTGATCGTGCTCGGCGACGGCAGCGCGCGCCGCACCCTCAAGGCACCGGGGTACCTGGACGAGCGGGCTGAAGCCTTCGACGCCACCGTCGCGGCGGCCCTGAGCAGCGGTGACGGGGCTCGACTCGAGGCGCTGGACGCCGACCTGGGTGCGCAGCTGCTGGCGGCCGGGGTGCCGGCCTGGCGGGCCGCGGGTGCCCTGCTGGCCGGCGGCCGGTACGACGCCGACCTGCTGTACGACCAAGCGCCTTACGGCGTCGGGTACTTCCTGGCCGAGTGGACTGCGCGTGGCTGAGGCCCGGGTCGTGGCCGTGATCGGCCCCACCGCCAGCGGCAAGTCGGACCTCGCCGTCGCGCTGGCCCAGCGGATCGACGGCGAGATCGTCAACGCCGACTCGATGCAGCTGTACGTCGGCATGGACATCGGCACGGCCAAGCTGACCCCGGCCGAGCGGGGTGGGGTACCGCACCACCTGCTGGACGTCTGGCCGCTCGCCAAGTCGGCGGCCGTCGCCGACTACCAGTCCCTGGCGCGGGCCACGATCGCCGAGATCCACGAGCGCGGCCGGACGCCGATCATGGTCGGCGGGTCGGGACTGTACGTCCGGGGCGCCCTGGACCGCCTCGACTTCCCGGGCGAGTCGGCCGAGGTCCGCGACCGCCTGTACCGCGAGCTCGACGCGCTGGGACCGCAGGTCCTGCACGATCGGCTGGCCACGCTCGATCCGGCCGCGGCGGCCGCCATCATCCCCAGCAACGGGCGCCGCATCGCCCGGGCGCTGGAGGTCATCGAGGTCACCGGACGCCCGTTCACCGCCACCATGCCCGGCTTCGACTCGATCTACCACACCGTCCAGATCGGCCTGGACCGCACGGACCTGGACGAGCGGGTCGAGCGGCGCGTGCACCTCATGATCGAACACGGCTTCCTCGAGGAGGTGATCGCACTGCTGCCGGCCGGACTGCGCGAGAGCCCGACGGCCGGTAAGGCGCTCGGCTACGCGCAACTGCTCGCCTGCCTCGGCCCGGACGGCACGGTGACCGGCGACCTGGCCGGGGCGCTCGAGCAGACCGTCCGGGGCACCCGTCGCTTCGTCCGCCGGCAGCGCTCCTGGTTCCGCCGCGACCCTCGGGTGCGCTGGTTCGACGGCACCGACCCCGACCTGCTCGCGCGCGTGATGAATACGCTGTAGGCATGCACGCTCTCAAGGGCCACGGGACCGAGAACGACTTCGTCCTCGTCCCGGATCTCGACGGTGAGCTGGACCTGACTCCCGCGATGGTGCGGGCGTTGTGCGACCGACACGCCGGGATCGGCGCCGACGGCGTGCTCCGCGTCGTCCGATCCGTCCACGACCCGGACGGCAAGCAGATGGCGGCCGACGCCGAGTTCTTCATGGACTACCGCAACGCCGACGGGTCCCTCGCCGAGATGTGCGGGAACGGCGTCCGCGTGTTCGTGCGATACCTCCAGCGGGTCGAGCTCGTTGAACAGAATGCGGCGGTGGCGACACGCGGCGGGATCCGTCGGGTGCAGTCCGACGTCGACGGCGTTCTGGCCGTCGATATGGGCCGGCCCCGGATCCTGGCCGACCGACCGGTCGTCACCGTCGCGGCCGGGGCGACGGCCCCGGGCACCGCGATCGAGCTGCCGAACCCGCACGTGGTCGTCGAGGTCGCGACGGCCGAGGAGCTCGCCACGCTGGACCTGAGCCGGCCACCGCAGGTGCACCCCGGTCCGGTCTTCGCCGGTGAGGGCCAGAACGTGGAGTTCATCGTGCGCGTCGGACCGCATCACCTGCGGATGCGGGTCCACGAACGCGGCGTGGGGGAGACCCGGTCCTGCGGCACCGGCATCTGCGCCGCCGTGGTGGCTGCGGCCCGTACGGACGGCTGCGCCGCCGACGGCGAGCCTTGGCGGGTGGACGTCCCCGGCGGCACGTGCACGGTCATCTGGGGGCCGGACGGCGTCGTGCTGAGCGGTCCGGCGGTTATCGTGGCCGAGCTCGAGGTCGACGACGAGTGGCTGGCCGCATCCGTTCGCGGGTAAACATCTGTGCGAACCGTGCCACCATGAACGAGATGACTGACTTCCAGGACTTCTCCCGCGGCGCCGACTTCTCCCGCGGCGCCGACGACTCCACCGGTGACTACGACTTGGCCGAGCGGCAGGCGCTGCGCCGGGTCGCCGGCCTCTCGACCGAACTCACCGACGTCACCGAGGTCGAGTACCGGCAGCTGCGACTGGAGCGGGTGGTCCTGGTCGGGGTCTGGACGTCCGGGACCCTGGCCGACGCCGAGAACTCCCTCGCCGAGCTCGCCCGGCTGGCCGAGACGGCCGGGTCGGACGTGCTGGCCGGGCTGATCCAGCGTCGCGACCGCCCCGACCCGGCCACCTACATCGGCTCGGGCAAGGCCAAGGAGCTGCGCGACATCGTCCTGGCCGAGGGCGCGGACACCGTGATCTGCGACGGCGAGCTCGCCCCCGGGCAGCTGCGGCAGCTCGAAGAGGTCGTCAAGGTCAAGGTCGTCGACCGCACCGCGCTGATCCTGGACATCTTCGCCCAGCACGCCCGGTCTAAGGAGGGCAAGGCGCAGGTCGAGCTGGCACAGCTGCAGTACCTGATGCCCCGCCTGCGCGGCTGGGGTGCCTCGCTGTCCCGGCAGGTCGGCGGACGCGCCGCGAACGGCGTCGGCATCGGCGGGCGCGGCCCTGGCGAGACGAAGATCGAGATCGACCGGCGGCGGATCAACTCGCGGATGGCCAAGCTGCGCAAGCAGATCGCCGCGATGAAGACCGCCCGCGACGTGAAGCGTTCGCAGCGCCAGGCCCGGCGTGTTCCGAGCGTGGTGCTCGCCGGCTACACCAACGCCGGCAAGTCCTCCCTGCTGAACCGGCTCACCGACGCGGGGGTACTCGTCGACAACGCGCTGTTCGCGACCCTGGACCCGACGGTGCGCCGCTGCCAGGCCTCCGACGGCCGGCCGTTCACGCTCGCGGACACCGTCGGATTCGTGCGCCACCTGCCGACCCAGCTGATCGAGGCGTTCCGCTCCACGCTGGAGGAGGTGGCCGACGCCGATCTGATCCTGCACGTGGTGGACGCCGCCGACGCCGACCCCGAGGCGCAGCTGCGTGCCGTCCGGGAGGTCTTGCGCGAGATCGACGCC
>JBDTGE010000105.1:0-13712 GCA_039937575.1 Jatrophihabitantaceae bacterium | reverse complement strand
CGCCGTCCGGTCCGGCCACGAGGTTCTCGTGCACGCGGCCGCCGGCGGGGTGGGTCAGCTGCTGGTCCAGCTGGCCCGGGCGAAGGGCGCGCACGTCGTGGCGACGGTCGGTAGCGCCGAGAAGGCGCAGATCGCCCGGGCCGCCGGCGCCGACGAGGTCATCCGCTACGACGACGTCGCCGACCTCGCCGCGGCCGTGCGAGGCGTCCGGCGGTGGAGTGCACGTCGCGTACGACGGGGTCGGTCAGTCGACCTTCGACGCGTCGCTGGCCGCACTGCGCCCACGGGGCACGCTCGCCATGTTCGGCGCGGCGAGCGGCCAGGTGCCGCCGTTCGAGCTGCAGCGGTTGAACTCCGGCGGCTCGCTGTTCGTCACCCGGCCGACGCTCACGCACTACGTGGCCGACCGTGCCGAGCTGACCTGGCGCACCGGCGAGCTGTTCGCCATGATCGCCGACGGATCGCTGCGCATCGCGATCGGCGGCCGCTACCCGCTGGAGCGGGCCGCGGACGCGTATCGCGATCTGGAGGGCCGGCGCACCACCGGCAAGCTGATCCTGGTCCCCTGATCCGCCCGATTGTGCACAGTCGGGTCAGGGTCGGCGGACGCCGGCGGCCAGGTCTTTCGCCAGCTCGCCGACCGCGGCCACACCGGCCGCGTCGGGCCGGTCCAGCAGCCGCCGGACGAAGGCCGAGCCGACGATGACGCCGTCGGCGAAGGCAGCCACCTCGGCGGCCTGGTCGCCGTCGGAGACGCCGAGACCGACGCACACCGCGACGTCCGGGGCAAGCGATCGGAGGCGGGCGACGAGCGCCTCGGCGGCGCCGCCCACCGACGAGCGCGTCCCGGTCACCCCCATCGTGGATGCGGCGTAGACGAAGCCACGTGACGCGGCCGCGGTCGAGCTGATCCGGGCATCGGTGGACGACGGCGCCACCAGGAAGATCCGATCCAGGTCGTGCGCCGTGCTGGCGTCGATCCACGCTCCGGCCTCGTCCGGAATGAGGTCGGGCGTGATCGCGCCCGCTCCCCCGGCCCGGGCCAGATCCGCGGCGAACCGCCCGACGCCGTAACGGTCGATCGGGTTCCAGTACGACATGATCACCGCGGCCGCCCCGGCCTCGACCACCGCCGCGACCGCCCGCAATGCATCGGCGATGTTCACCCCGGCCCGCACGGCCGGCTCGGCCGCCGCCTGGATGGTCGGGCCGTCCATGACCGGATCGCTGTACGGGACGCCGACCTCGACGATGTCCACGCCGCCGGCCACCATCGCCCGCATCCCGTCGATCGACACCTGGACCGACGGGTAACCGACCGGCAGGTACCCGATCAGCGCGGCCCGCCGCTCGGCCTTGGCCTTCCCCAGCGCGTCCGACACGGCACTCATCGGACTACCTCCCGACGGTCCGCGTGGCCCGCGAAGCGGAGGTGAGTGTTCACTCCGGTGCTCATGAGGTGAGTCCGAAGTACTTCGACGCCGTCTCGACGTCCTTGTCGCCGCGACCGGACAGGTTGACCAAGATGACGGCCTCGGGTCCGAGCTCGCGACCCACCTTCATCGCACCGGCCAGCGCGTGCGCCGACTCGATCGCCGCGATGATTCCCTCGGTGCGGCACAGCAGGGAGAACGCCTGCATCGCCTCGTCGTCGGTGATCGGCCGGTACTCGGCGCGTCCGATGTCGTGCAGGTACGAGTGCTCCGGACCGACGCCCGGGTAGTCCAGCCCGGCCGAGATCGAGTGCGACTCGATCGTCTGGCCGTGCTCGTCCTGCAACAGGTACGAGCGCGCACCGTGCAGGACGCCGGGCGAGCCGCCGGTGATCGTCGCGGCGTGCCGCCCGGTCTCGACGCCGTCGCCGCCGGCCTCGAAGCCCAGCAGTCGCACGTCGACGTCGGGTACGAACGCGGTGAAGATGCCGATCGCGTTCGAGCCGCCACCCACGCACGCGGCGACGACGTCGGGCAGCCGACCGACGCGTTCGAGCACCTGCGCGCGCGCCTCGTCGCCGATCACCCGCTGGTACTCGCGCACCATCAGCGGGAAGGGGTGCGGTCCGGCCACGGTGCCGAACACGTAGTTCGTGGTGTCGACGTTGGTGACCCAGTCGCGCATCGCCTCGTTTATCGCGTCCTTGAGCGTGCGCGATCCCGTCGTGACCGGGACGACCGTGGCGCCGAGCAGCTGCATGCGCGCGACGTTGAGCGCCTGCCGCCGGGTGTCCTCCTCGCCCATGTACACGACACACTCGAGCCCGAGCAGCGCCGCCGCGGTGGCCGTAGCGACGCCGTGCTGGCCGGCGCCGGTCTCGGCGATGACCCGCTTCTTGCCGATGCGCTGGGTGAGCAGCGCCTGGCCGAGCACGTTGTTGATCTTGTGCGACCCGGTGTGGTTGAGGTCCTCGCGCTTGAGCAGGACCCGCGCTCCCCCGCAGTGCTCGCCGAACTTGGGTACGTCGGTGAGCGGCGACGGGCGCCCGGTGTAGTCACGCAACAGGCGCTGAAGTTCGGCGACGAACTCCGGATCACTTTGTGCCTGATGGAAGGCGGTGGTCAGTTCGTCGATCGCGGCGACGAGCGCCTCGGGGACGAAGCGGCCGCCGTACTGGCCGAAGTGGCCGGTGGCGTCGGGGACAGCAGTCATGGCACGGCTCCAAACAGGGGTTATCGATGTTGGCGGGGTCAGCTCACCCGCGCCATCGCCCACTGCCCGCCTGCGCCGAAGGCATGCCCTGCACCCTACCGATGCGTCAGCGGGCGCCGCGCGGCGTGGCCGGGTGCGCGCCCGCCGTGACGAGATCAGCCAGTGCCTGGCGGGGGTCGGTGTGCGTGACCAGGCCCTCGCCGACGAGCACCGCGTCGGCGCCGGCGGCCGCGTACTCGATCAGATCCAGCGGCCCGCGCACGCCGGACTCGGCGACCTTCACGATCTCACTGGGCAGCCCGGGGGCGATGCGCTCGAACGTGGAGCGGTCGACGTCCAGCGTGCGCAGGTTGCGGGCGTTGATGCCGATTACGCGCGCGCCGGCATCGACCGCGCGCGACGCCTCGTCCTCGGTGTGCGCCTCGACCAGTGCCGTCATGCCGAGCGACTCGATCCGCTCCAGCAGCCCGATCAGGGTGTTCTGGTCGAGCGCGGCGACGATGAGCAGGACGACATCGGCGCCGTGCGCACGGGCCTCGTGCACCTGGTACGAGCCGACGATGAAGTCCTTGCGCAGTACGGGAATGCGCACCGTGGCCCGCACCGCGTCGAGGTCGTCGAGCGACCCCCCGAACCGACGCTCCTCGGTCAGCACGCTGATCATCCGCGCCCCGCCGGACTGGTACTGAGCGGCCAGGTGCGCCGGGTCGGCGATGTTGGCCAGTGCCCCCTTGGACGGGCTGCGGCGCTTGACCTCCGCGATGACGCCGACTCCGGGCGCCCGCAGGGCGGCCAGCGCATCGCGGGCCGGTGTGGCCAGCGCGGCCAGGGCTTTCACGGCGTCCAGCGGGAGGGCGGCCTGACGAGCAGCGACGTCCTCGCGTACCCCGGCAACGATCTCGTCGAGCACACTGGTCACCGCGGCGCCTCCCCGACGATCGCACTGATTGGCCTGGCCGACTGAGGGTAACCCGTCACGACGGATCCACCCGGGTGGGGTCGTCGCCTCGGTCCAGCGCCGACCACATCGAGGCCTCGGCCCGCGCTTGCGCGCGTGCGACATCGTCGTCGGTCGTCGGCCGCGTAGACGGCGAGTCGTACTTGGCCGACATGGCCCCCCAGTGGTGCCCGCGCCGCGCGACGAGCAGGCCGGCGAGGACCACCAGCCCGCCGCACACCGCGGACAGGACGGCCCAGGCCGGCGTGACGCTGACGTGCGGCACGCTCGCGCCGACCTCGACGTGCCGCTCCTGGACCAGGCTCTCGGCCCGCGCTGCGCCCACCGCGGTCAGCCCGGAGACCGAGCGCCAGAGCAGGATCAGCCCGGCCAGCGCGATCACGGCGCCGATGACCCGCCGCATCAACCCGCGCGTCGCGATCACGGCGATCACGCCGGCGAGCGCGACCAGGGCGACCGCGGTGGGCGCGGCATCAACGGTGCGCCCGTTCAGATGCAGCACGTCGTCCCGGAACGGACGGGGACGCGGAGTCAGGACGCTCTGCCAGTTGCGCGTCGAGATGAGCAGCGCGCCGGCCGCGCCGACGAGCAGCACCAGCAGCGCGAACGCGTACTCGGCGCGTTCACGCACCGGGCGTCACCGGCCGCAGAGTCTCGGCCGTCGCGATCGCCTGGAGCACCGCGCGGGCCTTGTTCTCGGTCTCCTGCTGCTCGAGTGCGGGAACGCTGTCGGCGACCACACCGGCGCCGGCCTGCACGTACGCCATCCCCTCGCGCATGATGGCCGTACGGAAGCAGATCGCCATGTCGACGTCACCCGTCGGGTCCATGTACCCGAGCGCACCTGAGTAGATCCCTCGGCGTACCGGCTCGATCTCGTCGATCAGCTCCATCGCGCGCACCTTCGGGGCGCCGGTCACCGTGCCGTGCGGGAACGCCGACTTGAACACGTCGAACGCGTCCAGTCCGTCGGCGACGTTCCCGGTCACCGTCGACACGATGTGTGACACGTTGCTGTATCGCTCGACCACGCCGAACTCGACGACCGCGACGCTACCCGGTGCGCACACCCGGCCCAGGTCGTTGCGCGCGAGATCGACGAGCATGACGTGCTCGGCGCGCTCCTTGGGGTCGTTGATCAACTCGTGGACGAGTTCGGCGTCGCGC
The DNA here is from genome assembly GCA_039937575.1 of Jatrophihabitantaceae bacterium. Taxonomy (GTDB): domain Bacteria; phylum Actinomycetota; class Actinomycetes; order Mycobacteriales; family Jatrophihabitantaceae; genus JBDTGE01. The sequence continues at coordinate 8,941 of JBDTGE010000105.1, read as the reverse complement.
TCGGGGGTCTCACCGCGCCGGCGGGTCCCCGCGATCGGATGGATCTTCGCCTCACGACCGTGGACGGTGACCAGCGCCTCCGGGCTGCTGCCGACGATGTCGACCACGTCGAGATGGAGGAAGTACATATACGGCGAAGGATTAAGCGTGCGAAGCACTCGATAGACGTCGAGCGGGTCGGCCGCGGTGGCCACGCCGAAACGCTGCCCCGGGACGATCTGGAAGACCTCGCCCGCCTTGATCGCCTCGATGGACAACTCGACGGCGCGCTCGAACTCACCGGGTGCCGACCGCGACTCGGCCCGCTTCGGCGGTACCGCGCGCAGCGATGCGACGGTAGGCGGGGCCGGGGTGGCGAGGTCGGCCTGCATGCGGTCCAGCCGGACAACGGCGTCGGAGTACGCGAGGTCCAACTGGCCGGCGTCCATGCCCGCGTCGACGATCGCGTTCGCGATCAGCACCACCGTGCACTCGTGGTGGTCAACGGCGGCGACGTCGGTGACGAGCAGCATGGTGAGTTCTGGCAACCCCAGATCGTCGACGCTCTTGTCGGGCAGGGTTTCGATCCGGCGGACTACGTCATAGCCGAGGTAGCCGACGAACCCACCGGTCAGCGGTGGAAGACCCGGCAGCCGCGGACCCTTGATCGCCCGCCACGCCTCGCCGAGCACGTCGAGCGGATCGCCGGTCAGCGGCAGACCGGGCGGAACGTCGCCGGTCCACTCGGCGTCGCCGCCGCTCGCCGACAGGGCGGCCACGGCATTCACACCGACGAACGACCAGCGCGAGAACGATCGCCCGGGCTCAGCGGACTCGAGCAGGAACGTGCCCGGCCGGCCCGCCGCCAGCTTGCGGTACACGCCGACCGGCGTCTCGGCATCCGCGAACAGCGTGCGCGTGATGGGCACCAGGCGGTGCGTCCGCGCCAGAACTGTGAGGTCCTCGCGGGAGATCACGCGATCACCGTCAGCGCGCCGGCGTCGAAGCACGTGCGGTCACCGGTGTGACACGCGGCGCCGGCCTGGTCGACCTTGAGCAGCAGGGTGTCCCCGTCGCAGTCGAGGGCGACAGACTTCACCTGCTGGACGTGCCCGGACGTGTCGCCCTTCACCCAGTACTCCTGGCGCGATCGCGACCAGTACGTCGCGCGGCCGGTGGTCAACGTGCGGTGCAGCGCCTCGTCGTCCATCCAGCCGACCATCAACACCTCGCCCGTATCGTGCTGCTGGACGACGGCGACGACGAGGCCACCGGCATCGCGCTTGAGACGGCGAGCCACGGCCGGGTCGAGCGAGGAGCGATCGCGCGGTTGCATTCCTCGATTGTGCCTCCCCGAGCGCCCGCCCCCGCACCGGCAGGGGTGCGGGGAACCCGGTCAGGCCGTTGTCGTCGGCAGCCAGAGCGTGACCGTGCTGCCGCCCTCGACCGTGCTGTGGAAGTGCACGGTGCCGCCGTGCATCTGCACGATCGAGACGACGATGGCCAGCCCGAGCCCGGTTCCGCCGCGCGCGCGGGTACGGGCCTTGTCGGCCCGCCAGAACCGTTCGAACACGTGGGCCGCCTCCTCGGGCGGCAGTCCTGGACCGTGGTCGACCACCTGGATCGCGACGCCGGGGCCGGACAAGGACGCCCGGACCTCGATCGGGCCGTCCGGACGGGTGTGGGTCGCCGCGTTGCTGACCAGGTTCCGCACCGCGCGCAGTAGCTGGTCGCGATCGCCGAACACGGTCAGGTCGATCCCGTCGGCAAACTCGATCTGCCGGTCAGGGAACGCCGCGCGCGAGCTGGTCACCACGTCATCGAGCAGCTCGCTGACGTCGACGGCCTCGATCTCCGGCAGGCTCCCCTGGTCGCTGCGGGCCAGCGTCAGCAGGTCGTCGACCAGACGGGACATGCGCGTACCCTCGGACTCGATCCGGCGCAGGTTGTCCGCCGTGTCGTCGGTGTCGCCGCCGGTTCCCAGGGTCCGTTGCATGCGGGCCAGTTCGGCGTAGCCGCGGATCGACGTGAGCGGGGTGCGCAGCTCGTGCGAGGCGTCAGCCATGAACTGCCGCATCCGGCGCTCGCTGTCCAGGCGGGCGGCGAACTGGGTTTCGACCGCGGACAGCAGGGTGTTCATCGATACGGCGAGCTGCCCGACCTCGGTCCCGGGCTCGGGCACCGGCACCCGGCGGTCCAGGCCGGCGCCCTCGGGCGACAGCTCGGCCGCGACCTCGCGCGCCGTGCGGGTCACTCCGTACAGCCGGCGCAGGCTGAACCGCACACCGGCCGCGGTCGCGACGAAGGCCAGGGTGACGGCCGAGGCCCCGATGAACAGCTCGAGGTTGAGCAGCTTGTCCAGCGTGGTCTCGATCTCGTCCGTGGACAGTCCGACCACCACGATGCTTGCGACCTGCCCGTTGCTGAGCTCGAGCTGGCGAACCGTCACCTGCAGGTCCTGGCCGTCGGTCGTGACGACGTGGACCGAGCCGGCCGCGGAGCGGGCGGCCAGCATCCGCCGATCGCTGGGATCGAGGTGCATCGTCTCGACCGACGGACTCTGCGGGGCCAGCAGTTCGTTGCCGGCCGGGTCCAACGCGATCGCCCACACGTGCTGGGGTGCTCGCACCCCCACCGACCCGGCCTGGCCGTCGGAGCTGAACAGGTCCCGGATCGAAGTCGCCGAGGTGGCCGTGGACTGCAGTTGCTGTTCAAGCCGCCCGTACAAGGAGGACCGCAGCTCGTAGTACGTGGCAACCCCGGTCGCGACCACCAGCACAGCGACGAGGGCGACGACCCCGGTGACCAGGCGCCAGGTCAGGCTGCGGGGCAGGAACCGCCGCCGCCGCTCGAGGGCGCCGCCCTCGCGAGGCTCGTCCGCGCTCCAGCCATCGCTCCGCGGTGGTCGGGGCGGAGGAGGGCTCGGCGGCGGGCCGGGCTCGGTCGCGGACCCGTTCACCACGGGAGGGGGCGAACGGTCCTCGGCGACGCCGACTGTCTGCTCGATGTCCATATGGCTCAAGCCTGACACGAGCGGACGTGCGCGGGCTAAGCGCGCCGACTAGACGCGCGGGGCCTTGATCACGTAGCCGGCGCCGCGGACGGTGTGGATCAGCTTGGGCTCGACCGAGTCGATCTTTTTGCGCAGGTACCCGATGTAGAGCTCGACGATGTTGGACTGGCCCTGGAAGTCGTACTTCCACACCCGGTCCAGGATCTGTGCCTTGGACAGCACGACCCGCTCGTTGCGCATCAGGTAGCGCAGCAGCTCGAACTCGGTCGCGGTGAGGTGCACCTCGACGTTGCCCCGCGTGACCTCGTGGCTGTTCTCGTCCAGCTCCAGGTCGGCCACGTGCAGCACACCGTCGCGCGCGTCCTCAGGGGCAGAGCGCCGCAGCACGGCGTGCACCCGGGCCAGCAGTTCCTCGACGCTGAAAGGCTTGACGACGTAGTCGTCGGCGCCGGCCCGCAGGCCACCGATCCGGTCGTTCGCGGTGTCCCGAGCGGTTAGGAAGATGACCGGGACCTGCGAGCCGGCCGCGCGCAGGTTCTGCAGCACACCCAGCCCGTCCAGCCCGGGCATCATGACGTCGAGCACGATCAGGTCGGGGTCGTTCTCGGCCACCTTGGTCAGCGCCGACGTGCCGTTGTCCGCGGTCATCGTCTCGAACCCGTCGAAGCGCAGGGCGGACGAGACGAGATGCGTCACGTTGTCCTCGTCGTCGACGACGAGGACCCGGCGCTTGGTACCCGGCGTTGCCGTGCCTGAGCTCATGACGTTCTCCCTGTGTCCTGCTTCGGTCTGGCCTGTAGCCACACTGAGCGTTCACCCTGAGCGATACATAGGCAAACTCTGTGGATCAGATATGGGAGCTCTTACCCACGTTCAGGACGGCGAGGAGACCTGGTCGGGCGCGGCACGGGCCCGGCGGCGGCCGACAGGGTGATGACCGACGTGCTCGGCCGAGACGGGCAACAGCGAGATCACCAGTGCGATCAGTGACGTGACGGCCAGCAGAACCGGGATGCCGGGCGGGCCGGTGGTGACGTCCACGACGAAGTCGATCGAAGTCACCAGGGTGGCCAGCTGGCCGATCGCGAACGGCCAGCGCCGGCGCCGGTTCAGGAACCACATCAACGTCAGGGTCAGCCCGATGAACAGGACGAGGGCGATCAGGCCGGCCAGCAGCTCACCGTGCTGGGTGGTGGTGATGTCCGGCGGAGCGACCGGATGGATCGAGCCGTGCACGATGAACAGCACCGAGTAGACCGCGAGCAGCGGCAGAGGAGCCACGCCGAACGCGATCGCGGCAACGACCGGCCCGGCGGTCGGGCGGGGTTCGTCGTCGTCCATGGTTGCAGAGGTTACGGGAGGTTCGCGGTGTCAGCGCCCCGAACGCGCGCACGCCGCTAGCGGACGGTGACGCCGTCGGCCCGCAACGCGGCCTTGACCGCACCGATGCTCAGCTCGCCGAAGTGGAACACGCTGGCCGCGAGCACGGCGTCGGCGCCGGCCGCCACCGCCGGCGCGAAGTCGGCCAGCTTGCCCGCTCCCCCGCTGGCGATCACGGGCACGTGCACCGCGGCGCGCACGAGCCGGATCAGCTCGAGGTCGTAGCCGTCCTTGGTGCCGTCGGCGTCCATCGAGTTCAGCAGGATCTCGCCGGCGCCGCGCTCGGCGCCGTCCTGCGCCCAGGCGACCGCGTCCAGACCCGTGCCGTTGCGTCCGCCGTGGGTGCTCACTTCGAAGCCGCTGTCGGTGCGCCCGTCACGCACGCGGCGGGCGTCGACGGACAGCACCAGCACCTGGCGGCCGAACCGCGTCGCGATCTCGGTGAGCAGGTCGGGCCGGGCGATTGCCGCGGTGTTGACCCCGACCTTGTCGGCACCGGCCCGCAGGAGCGCATCGACGTCGTCGACGCTGCGGACACCACCGCCGACGGTCAACGGAATGAACACCTGCTCCGCCGTGCGGCGCACCACGTCGTAGGTCGTCGCGCGGCCGGAGGAGGACGCGGTGATGTCCAGGAAGGTCAGCTCGTCGGCGCCCTGCTCGTCGTAACGGCGGGCGAGTTCGACCGGGTCGCCGGCATCCCGCAGCCCGGCGAAGTTGACACCCTTCACCACGCGTCCGGCGTCGACGTCCAGGCACGGGATGACACGAACGGCGAGGCTCACCGGGCCAGTCTCCCAGCCCGACCGCCTACGACTCGACGGTGCGGGCCAGGATGCCGAGCGTCGCGCGCAGGCCGGCCTCGGGGATGACCGGGAAGATGCCCTTCTCGCGGTACTGCTCCTCGATCTGGCTCCAGTCGTAGTACGACGTCACCCGGGTACCGGTCGCGCTCGGCTCGAGGCGGTAGCCGTAGCAGTGCTTGATCGGCGGCTGGATCGTGCCGGAGATCGTCCACTCGATCATTGCGTCGGCCTCGAACTCGGTGATGATCACCGTGACGTCGTACTTGCCCATCGGGTAGTCGTTGAGCGCCTCGCGGTCCATGTGCACCAGGAACGTGTCGCCGGCGCGCTGCACCCGCTCGCCTTCGGCCGACTGCAGCATCCCCGTGCTGTCGATCAGGACGTGTCCGGCCGGATCGCTCAGGACCGCGAACACCTCGCTCGGGCTGGCGGCGATCTCCCGCTGGACCTCGAATCGCTCGTTAGTCATGCCCGTCACCCTCGCACGGGCGACCGGAAGGGTGCGACCCCGCCACCGTTCAGCGGACGGCGGCCAGCGCCTCGGGAAGGGTGAACGCGCCGGCGTACAGGGCCTTGCCGACGATCGCGCCCTCGACCGTGCCCAGCGACCGGATCGCCCGCAGGTCCTCCAGCGACGAGACGCCACCGCTGGCGACGACCGCGGCCGGGGTCCGCGCGCACACGTCCGAGAGCAGCTGCAGGTTCGGACCGGTGAGCGTGCCGTCGCGGTGCACGTCGGTGACGACGTACCGCGTGCAGCCGTCGGCGTCCAGGCGGGCCATCGTCGTCCAGAGGTCCCCGCCCTCCTGCGTCCAGCCGCGGGCGGCGAGGGTCGTGCCACGGACGTCGAGGCCCACCGCGATCTTGTCGCCGTGCGTCGCGATCGCGGCGCGCACCCAGTCCGGCGCCTCGAGCGCGGCCGTGCCCAGATTCACCCGGGCCGCGCCGGTGGCCAGGGCCGCCTCGAGCGATGCATCATCACGGATCCCGCCGGAGAGCTCGACGGACACGTCGAGCCGGCCGACGACTGCGGCCAGCAGCTTGCGGTTGTCCCCGCGGCCGAACGCGGCGTCCAGGTCGACCAGGTGGATCCACTCGGCGCCGCCGCTCTGCCAGGCGAGCGCCGCCTCAAGCGGATCGCCGTAGGACGTCTCGGACCCGGCCTCGCCCTGGACGAGGCGGACCGCGGCGCCCTCGGCCACGTCCACGGCGGGCAGCAACACGAGCGTCACTTGTGACTCCGATCGAAGGTCAGCTTGATCAACATGGGACTGGCGACGAGCAGGATGAGCGCCATCCCGAGCACGGCGCGCACCGAACCGGTGAGGACGTACACCACCACGAACAGCACGAGCGCCGTCGTGGCCAGCACCGCCCGCCCCTCGCTTCGGCGCCGGCCGGGCGCACTGTGCCACAGCCGCAGTCGACGCCAGTGCAGCGCCCGGCTCTCGCGTCGAGCGCGCTCGGACGCCTCACGCTCACGGCGCGCACGATCGGCTTTGGCCCGCTTGGCGGCCGCGGCCTCACGCTCGGCGCGGGCCACGGCGCGGGCGCGACTCAAAGTGTTCCGAGCCAGTGCTCGAGCAGTGTCGCGCCCGCGTCGCCGGACTTCTCCGGGTGGAACTGCGTCGCGCTGACCGGCCCGCACTCGACCGCCGCGACGAACTGCTCGCCGTGCTCGGCGTAGGTGACCAGCCCCGGGGCCGAGTGCGCGGCGTAGGAGTGGACGAAGTAGAAGCGCGTGTCCGGGTCGAGCCCGGCGAACAGCACCGAACCCGGCGGCGGCGTCACGGTGTTCCAGCCCATGTGCGGGCGGATCGGCGCGTCCAGCGGCTCGACCCGGCCGGCCAGCACGCCCAGCCCCGCGGTCTCGACGCCGTGCTCGGCGCCGGCCGTGAACAGCACCTGCAGGCCGACACAGATCCCCAGCACCGGACGATCGGCAATCACGCGTTCATCGACGATCGCCTTGCCCCCTATGGCGTTCAGGCCGTTCATGCACGCGGCGAACGCACCGACGCCGGGAACCACGAGACCGTCAGCGGCCAGGGCGGCCGATCGATCGGCCGTGACTGTGACGTCCGCCCCGACCCGCTGCAGGGCACGCTGCGCCGATCGCAGGTTGCCCGACCCGTAGTCGAGGACGACGACCGTGCTCAGAGCACGCCCTTGGTCGACGGGACGCCCACGACGCGCGGGTCGATCTCGACGGCGGCCCGCAGCGCGCGCGCAACCGCCTTGTACTGCGCCTCGGTGATGTGGTGCCAGTCGCGGCCGGCGCTCACGTTCACGTGCAGGGCGATCGCCGCGTGGTAGGTGAACGACTCGAACACGTGCCGCGTCAGCGTGCTCGGGTAGAGCGGGCCGATCGTCGGCGGCGCTCCGGGCGGCTCGTTGTGCACGAGGTACGGGCGGCCGGACAGGTCGACCGCGGCCGAGACCAGGCACTCGTCCATCGGGATCACGGCGTCACCGAAGCGGCGCGTGCCCGCCTTGTCGCCGGCCGCCTGGGCGAAGACCTGACCGAGTGCGATCGCCGTGTCCTCGATGGTGTGGTGCGCGTCGATGTGCAGGTCACCCTCGACCTGGACGGTCAGGTCGAACCGGCCGTGCGTGCCGAACGAGGTGAGCATGTGGTCGAAGAAACCGACACCGGTCGTGACGTCGGTGCGCCCGATACCGTCGAGATCGATCTCGACGAACACCGTGGTCTCCTTGGTGACCCGCTCGACCTGGCCCGTTCTAGCCATTGCGTACCTCTTCCAGTGCCGTCTTGAATGCCGCCATCTCCGCGGGCGTCCCGACGGACACCCGCAGCCACCCGTCCGGTCCAGTCTCGCGGATCAGCACGCCCCGGTCGAGCAGGGCCTGCCAGACCGCGTGCCGGTCCGCGAACATCCCGAACAGGACGAAGTTGGCGTCCGACTCGGCCGCTCGCAACCGGTGTGCCCGCAGCCAGTCGACGGTGCGGTCCCGCTCGGCCCGCAGCTCGTCGACCGCGGCCAGCAACTCGTCGGCGTGCGCGAGGGCCACTCGCGCGACCGTCTGGGACACCGCCGACAGGTGGTAGGGCAGCCGGACGATCCGCAGCGCGTCGACGGCCGCCGGGTCGGCGGCCAGGTAGCCGAGCCGACCACCGGCCAGCGCGAAGGCCTTGCTCATCGTCCGGGTGACCAGCAGGCGCGGGTGGTTGGGCAACAATGCGAGCGCACTCGGAGTCCCGGCACGCCGGAACTCCGCGTACGCCTCGTCGACCACCACCACGCCCGGTGCGACGTCCAGGATCGCCTCGATGTCGGCGAGCGGCAGAGCCGTCCCGGTCGGATTGTTCGGCGAGGCCAGCAGGATCACCGACGGCTGGTGCTCCGCGATCGTGGCCAGGGCACGGTCGCGGGCAACGGAGAAGTCCTCGGCCCGCTGACCGGTGACCCACATGGTGTGCGTGCCCCGCGCGTACTCGGGATACATCGAGTAGGTCGGCGCGAACGAGAGCGCCGTGCGCCCCGGGCCACCGAACGCGAGCAGGACGTGCTGCATGACCTCGTTGGACCCGTTGGCCGCCCAGAGGTTGGCGGCCGAGAGGCCGACCCCGCCGTCGGACATCAGGTACGAGGCCAGGTCAGCGCGCAGCGTCACCGCGTCGCGATCCGGGTAGCGGTTCAGCGAGCGGGCCGTCTCGGCGACGGCGGCCGCGATGTCGGCGATGACCGCCTCGCCCGGCGGGTAGGGGTTCTCGTTGACGTTCAGGGCCACCGGGACGTCG
>JBDTGE010000104.1:0-5157 GCA_039937575.1 Jatrophihabitantaceae bacterium | reverse complement strand
ACGATGCTGGACGCGCCCGGCTCGGGGCTGGCCGCGCCGCAGATCGGGGTGGGCCTGCGCGTGTTCACCTACCACGTCAACGACCAACAGTCCGGCCACCTGATCAACCCCGTGCTGCACTTCCCGGACGCGGAGGAGCAGGACGGTCCCGAGGGGTGCCTGTCGATCCCGGGATTGACCTGGGACTGCCGGCGCAAGGCGAACGTCGTCGCGCACGGCCAGAACATGTACGGCGACCCGATCACCATCGAGGGCACCGCGACGCTGGCCCGCTGCATCCAGCACGAGAGCGATCACCTGGACGGCGTGCTGTTCGTCGATCGGCTCGACGCGAGCACCCGCAAGGCGGCTATGAAGGAGATCCGCGAAGCCGAGTGGGCCGGGTTGCCGGCGCCGCTGGTCAAGCTCAGCCCCCACGCCACCGGCGGTCTGGCCCGGTGAGGCTGGTCTTCGCCGGTACCCCCGAAGCGGCCGTCCCGTCGCTGCGCCGGCTGCTCGACTCGGCCGAGCACGAGGTCGCCGCCGTCGTGACGCGTCCGGCGGCGCGATCGGGCCGGGGTCGGCGTGAGAGCCTGTCGCCAGTGGCCTCACTGGCCGACACGGCCGGGCTGCCCGTGCTGGCGCCGCAGCGGCCGGGCGATCCGGAGTTCCTGGCCGAGCTGGCCGCCCTCGAACCGGACTGCTGCCCGGTCGTCGCCTACGGCGCGCTGCTGCCGCCGTCCGCGCTGGCCGTCCCGCGCCTGGGCTGGGTGAACCTGCACTTCTCGCTGCTGCCGGCCTGGCGCGGCGCGGCCCCCGTACAGCACGCGATCCTGCACGGTGACGACGTCACCGGCGCGTCGACGTTCCTGATCGAGGCCGGTCTGGACACCGGGCCGGTGTACGGCGTCGTCACCGAGAGCATCCGGCCGAGCGACACGTCCGGCGACCTGCTGGCGCGGCTGGCCGAGAGCGGCTCGGGTCTGCTGGCCGCGACGATGGACGGGCTGGCCGACGGTGCGCTGGTCGGGGTCCCGCAGAGCTCGGACGGGGTGTCGATCGCGGGCAAGCTCAACCCCGCGGACGCGCAGGTCGACTGGACCGCACCCGGCCGCCACGTCGACCGCCTCGTCCGCGCCTGCACGCCGGCGCCCGGGACCTGGACGACGTTCCGCGGCGAGCGGCTCAAGCTGGAGCCGCTGCGGCCGTGTGGGGCCAACGCCTTGAGACCGGGCGAGATCCGCGTGGGGAAGTGCGGTGTGTTCGTCGGCACGGGCAGCGTCGAGGTCGAGCTCGGGCTGGTCCAGCCGCCGGGCAAGCGGCCCATGCCGGCGGCCGACTGGGCCCGGGGCGTGCGGCCGGCTCCCGGTGAGCACCTTGGCTAGCGGGCCGCCCCGCCGGCCGTCCTCGCGCCGGCAGGCGCGACCGGTCCAGGCCGGCCGGCCCACGCCGGTCGACCGGCCACGCCTGGTCGCCTTCCAGGTCCTGCGCGCGGTGTCCGGCGAGGACGCCTACTCGAACCTCGTCCTGCCGGCGCTGATCACCGAGCAGAGCCTGACCGGCCGCGACGCCGGACTGGCCACCGAACTGGGTTACGGCACGCTGCGCGCCAGCGGGACTCTGGACGAGATTGTGGCCACCTGCCTGGACCGCCCGTTCGACGAGGTCCAGGCCGAGGTGCAGGACCTGCTCCGGCTCGGGTCCTACCAGATCCTGCGCACGCGGATTCCGGCGCACGCGGCGGTCACGACCACGGTCGATCTGGCCCGAGCCACCGGCAACGGCCGCGCGGCCGGCTTCCTCAACGCCGTGCTGCGCAAGGTCGCGGTGTCAGACTGGGACGGCTGGACCGACCGGCTGGCCGAAGGCGCACCGGACCTGCGTCGCCTGGCCCTGCGCACCGCGCACCCGCAGTGGATCGCCGAAGCGTTCGCCGACGCGTTGGGCGGCGATCCGGCCGAGACCGTCGCGGCGCTGGTCGCCGACGACCTGCGGCCGCAGACCCACCTGGTCGCGTGGCCGGGGCGCACCGACCGCGACGAGTTGGTCGCCGCGTCCGGTGGTGTTGCGGGCCCGTACTCGCCCTACGCGGTGCGTATGAGCGGTGGCGATCCCGCCGCGCTGACCGCGGTGCATGAGCGGGTGGCCGGCGTGCAGGACGAGGGCAGCCAGCTGTGCGCGCTGGCCGTAACCCGGGCGCCGCTGGAGGGCCGCGACGAGCGGTGGCTGGACCTGTGTGCCGGTCCGGGCGGCAAGACCGCGTTGCTGGCGGCGCTGGCGGCCGAGCGGGGCGCCGCGGTCACCGCGAACGAGTTGCACCCGCACCGGGCCGAGCTGGTGCGCAAGGTCTGCGCGCCGTGGGACGTCCAGCTACAGGTCGGCGACGCCCGCGAGCTCGAACCGATCGACGGCGGGTACGACCGCGTACTCGTCGACGCTCCGTGCACGGGCCTCGGCGCGCTGAGGCGGCGGCCCGAGGCCCGCTGGCGCCGGCAGCCGGCCGACGTCGCCGAGCTGGCCCAGCTGCAGCGCGAACTGCTGGCTGCGGCGCTGCGCCTGGTCCGTCCGGGCGGCGTCGTCGCCTACGTCACCTGCTCACCGCACCCGGCCGAGACGCTCGAGGTCGTGGCCGAGCACGACGTGCTCGACGCGCGATCTTGCTTCCCCGGCGTCGATCAGCTCGGCGACGGCCCGACCGTGCAGCTGTGGCCGCACCGGCACGGCACCGACGCCATGTTCTGCGCGCTGATCCGCCGCTCGATCTAGGGGCGTGCGTTCCATCGTGGATCTTGGTGCGTGTCGGTCGTGGGAGTTGACGATCGGCAACAAGATCGCGGCCGGGGACCGCCGAGCGCCCAATAGACTCCTGGCGTGAGCACCGCTGGACACCCCGAGCCGATGATCGCGCCGAGCATCCTGTCGGCCGACTTCGCCCGGCTCGGCGAGGAGGCGGCCGCCGTCGAGAACGCCGACTGGCTGCACGTCGACGTCATGGACGCCCACTTCGTCCCGAACCTGACGCTCGGCCTGCCGGTCGTCGAGAGCCTGCACAAGGCGACGGCGCTGCCGCTGGACTGCCACCTGATGATCGACGATCCGGACCGCTGGGCGCCGGGCTACGCCGAGGCCGGCGCGGCCAACGTCAGCTTCCACGTCGAGGCGGCCGCCGACGCCGTCCGGACGGCCCGGGCCATCCGCGCCGCTGGCGCCCTGGCCGGGCTTTCGGTCAAGCCCGGCACGCCGCTCGAGCCGTACCTGGAGATCCTGCGCGAGTTCGACACGCTGCTCGTGATGACCGTCGAGCCCGGCTTCGGCGGCCAGTCGTTCCGGCGCGAGGTACTGCCGAAGGTCCGGCTGGCCCGGCAGCAGGTCCAGTCCGGCCACCTGCGCCTGTTCATCGAGGTCGACGGCGGGATCGCGCTGGACACGATCGAGGCGGCCGCCGAGGCCGGCGCCGACGTGTTCGTCGCCGGGTCCGCGGTCTACGGCGCCGACGACCCCGCCCGCGCCGTGGAAGCGTTGCGGGCCCGCGCCCGCCCTGCGATGGACTGGTAGGGCCATGGAGCTCACCGAGGCCGAACAGGCCGCCATGCACCGCGCGCTCGCGCTCGGTGAGACCGTCCGCGGTCGCACCAGCCCGAACCCGCCCGTGGGCGCCGTGATCCTGGCCGCCGATCAGAGCCTGGCCGGGGAGGGCGTCACCGCGCCGGCCGGGGGGCCGCACGCCGAGGTGGCCGCACTCGCCGCGGCCGGTGCCAGGGCGCGAGGCGGCACCGCGGTCGTGACGCTCGAGCCGTGCGCGCACACCGGGCAGACCGGGCCGTGCACCGCGGCGCTGATCGCGGCCGGGGTGCTCAAGGTGATCTACGCGATCGATGACCCGAACCCGGTGGCGGCCGGCGGAGCCGACGTCCTGCGCGAGGCCGGAGTCATCGTCGTGGCCGGTGCTGCCGAGATCGAAGCGGCCGCCGGTGCACTTCGCCCCTGGCTGCACGCCGTCCGCAACTCCCGTCCGTACGTCACCTGGAAGTACGCCGCGACGCTCGACGGCCGAGTCGCGGCGGCGGACCTCACCGCCCGCTGGATCTCCTCGAGCGCGTCACGAGCCGATGCCCACGCGTTGCGCGCCGTCGTCGATGCGATCGTCGTCGGCAGCGGTACCGTGCTCGCCGACGATCCGCATCTGACCGTGCGCGACGGCGACGGCAACCTGGCTGACCACCAACCGCTGCGGGTCGTACTCGATCGGCGCCACCGCACTCCGCAGTCGGCGCTGGTGCTCGACAGTGCCGCCGAGAGCCTGGTGCTCGACACCGCCGTGCCGCGCTTCGCGTTGAAGGCGCTGTTCGACCTCGGGGTCCGGCACGTGCTCCTGGAGGGTGGTCCCACGCTGGCCGGTGCATTCGTCGAGGCCCGTTGCGTCGACGAGGTCGTCGCCTACCTGGCGCCCACGCTGCTCGGCGACGGCCCGAGTGCCCTGGGTCACGCGGGGATCGGCTCGTTGGACCAAGCAGTCACACTGGACGTCCAGACGGTCAGCCGGCTGGGGGGCGACGTGAAGATCCTCGCCCACCCGATCTGGGCCGAGTAGGCGGCAGGGAGTCAGTACGTGTTCACCGGCATCATCGAGGAGATCGGCGAGGTCCTTGCCGTGCGGGGCAGCGGCGACTCGGCCGTGCTCACGGTTCGGGCCGAGGTCGTCGGCGAGGCCACGCGGCACGGTGCGTCGATCGCCGTGAACGGGGTCTGCCTGACCGTCGTCAAGGCGGACGGAGCAGGTTCGGTCGCACTCGACTTCGACGTGATGGCCGAGACGCTGCAGCGTTCGGTGATCGGCGGTCTTCAACCCGGTGACCGCGTGAACCTCGAGCGCGCCGCCCGCGTCGACTCGCGACTGGACGGGCACGTGGTGCAAGGACACGTGGACGGCACCGGGGTCGTGCTGGCTCGCGCTACGGGGGATGCGTGGGAGTCGGTCCGGTTCGGACTGCCGGGCGACCTGGCGCGCTACGTGGCCGAGAAGGGCTCGATCGCGGTCGACGGCGTGTCGCTGACGGTGACGGCGGTCGGCCCGGACTGGTTCGAGGTCGGCCTCATCCCCGAGACGCTGCGGGCGACGACGCTCGGCGCGCGGAATCCCGGTGACCCGGTCAACCTTGAGGTCGACGTGCTCGCAAA
>JBDTGE010000103.1:0-2706 GCA_039937575.1 Jatrophihabitantaceae bacterium | reverse complement strand
ACGCTCGGCGCAGTGATCCGCGCCGTCGACGGTCCGCTCGCCGAGGTGCGCGGCCTGCGTCCGCACGAGACCGCGTACGTGGGCGTGGCCGAGCACCTGCCGCAGGTCTGGGTGGCCGTGCGAGCCGCGCTGCGGTCGGTGCTCGATGAGATCACGCTGGCCCAGCTACTCAGCGGCGAGTTCCCCAAGCACGTCGAGAAGATGCTCGACGCGCCGGACGCCTGGCTACCGCGCTGACCAGCTCGCCGAGGCCGGCTGCGCTCGAGAGGTGACAACGATCACTGCGGCGTATCGTGGAGCCGAAGACGGCGGAGGGGTTTGCCCATGGGTTACATCGGCCAGATGCGCGGGAAGTTGGAAGTGCTGCCCGACCGGTCCACGGGGTCGGGCGCGCCGCCGGAGCCCAGCGGCCCACGCGCCGACCAGCTGCCGGAACTGCTGCCCGCGGGCGCACAGTCGGTGAGCGTCACCGTGACTGTGCCGGCTGTCGAGCCGGCGGACGGCGACCGAGCGGAGTAGCCGCCGACCGTGAAGCCGTTCTGCGGAGCCGAGCCGCTCGTCGGCGAGATCGTCGGGCTGCGTACGTTCCGCGTCGACGAGTCCGGCACCCTGCTCCCGCTGTACAGCAACCTGGCCTGGTACGACGGCGTCAACACCGCGACCTGCGCGCCACCGACCGGCGACGGCCAGCGCCACGACCGTGACGTGCCCTCGGCCGACTGCGAGTGCGGCTTCTACGCCTACGGGACACCCGAGGCCGCCTCGGCCAACCGTGGCACGCGGTACGTGCAGGCCGTCGTCTCGTGCTGGGGGCGAGTCATCGCCGGAACGCAGGGAGTGCGGGCCGAGCACGCCCGCATCGACGCGCTGTGGCTGCACCCGAACGTGCCCGTGTGGGTGCGCCGGCGGGTGGCCGGTGCCTACCCCTCGGCGCGGATGTTCACCGATCGGGACCTGATGCTCGCCCAGTTCCCGCTGTCCACGCTGTACTGCTACGAGCCCGAGCCGCCGCGGCGGGTGTTGCCCCGGGTCGCCGCGGCCGGTGCGAGCGCCGCCCTGCTCGGCCTCGGACTCCTGCCGGAGTCGATCCTGCACGCATCCTCGCTGTTGTGGGGACTGTGGTTGTCCGCGACTGTCGCGGTGGCCGTCCTGGCCGGCTGGCTGCTGACGGCGGCGCACGGGATCGGTCACGTGGCGGCCGGCGCGCTCACCGCCGGTGTGCTGGCCTGGCTGCTCGCGCCGGTGTTCGGACTACCGGGGTGGCTGCTGCGCGCACCGGTGCTACGCGGGCTCGTCGTGATGGGCGGCGGCTACCTGCTCACCCTGCGTCCTGGTTACTTCCCAGTAGTGCGGTCCCCGAGCGAGAAGGCGTTCTGCGGCGTCCGGCCCTGAACTTGGCGACCCCATAGGATCGCGGGATGACCTCGTCTACCGCCAGCCGCGCAACGACCCGACGGCTGCCCGCGACGGGGGGCGGAGTGATCACCCGAACCGTGCTCCCGGGTGGACTGCGGGTCGTCAGCGAGGCGATGCCTGGTGTGCGTAGCGTCAGCGTCGGCGTGTGGGTGCCGGTCGGATCGCGCGATGAGTCGGTGGCGCTGGCCGGGACCAGCCATTTCCTGGAACACCTGCTGTTCAAGGGGACGACGACTCGGTCGGCCCTGGACATCGCGAGCGCGATGGACGCCGTCGGTGGGGAGTTCAACGCGTTCACCGAGAAGGAGCACACCTGCTTCTACGCGACCGTCCTGGACCGTGACCTGGCGCTCGCGATCGACATCGTCTGCGACGTCGTGGTGAACGCGACCGTCACCGTGCAGGACGTCGATGTCGAGCGCAGCGTGGTGCTCGAAGAGATCGCCATGCGTGACGACGACCCGGCCGACCTGGTGCACGACGAGTTCGCGGCCGCGCTGCACGGGGACACCCCGCTCGGGCGCCCGATCCTCGGCACGGTCGAGTCGATCGCCGGGCTGACCCGCCGTCAGGTGGCCGGCTACTACCACCGCCGGTACACGCCGGACGCGATGGTCATCTCGGTGGCCGGCAACATCGCACACGCCGACGTGGTCCGCCTGGTCCGGCGGGCCTTCGCCGGGCACCTGGACGGGGCACACGCGCCGCAGGCACCGAGGGCCTCGCTGGCCCAGCTCACCGCGCCGCCGGCGATGCCCGTCCGCGTCGTTCCCGAGGACAGCGAGCAGGCCAACATCATCCTGGGCGTGCACGGCGTGTCCCGGCACGACCCGCACCGGTTCGCGGCGGGCGTGCTGTCCTCGGCGCTCGGCGGCGGGATGAGCTCACGCCTGTTTCAGCGCATTCGTGAGGAACGCGGTCTGGCCTACTCGGTCTACACGTTCAACAGTGGCTACACCGACGACGGCCAGTTCGGCGTGTACGCCGGTTGCCAGCCGGGCAAGGCCGACGAGGTCCTCGGCCTGATGCGCACGGAGATCGACGCAGCGGCCCGGGGCGAGCTCTCCGACGACGAGATCGAGCGGGGCAAGGGCCAGATGCGAGGCGGGATCGTGCTCGGCCTGGAGGACTCCGGGTCGCTGATGTCGCGCATCGGCAAGAGCGAGCTGGTCTACGGCGACGTGATGGGCGTGGACGAACTGCTGAGCCGGGTGGATGCGGTCACGCCGGCCGACGTCGCAGCGGTCGCGGCCGATCTGCTCGGCCGGCCGCGCTGCCTGACCGTCGTCG
>JBDTGE010000102.1:0-11046 GCA_039937575.1 Jatrophihabitantaceae bacterium | reverse complement strand
CCGTGCGACGCTGCGTCCTGACCTGGCGCTCGTGGCGACGTCGGCGACACCGGACACGGCTGCGCTCACCCGCGCACTCGACGCGCCGGTCGTCACCGCGACCTCTGCGACGTACCCGCTGGACATCGTCTGGGCCCCGCCGGCGCGTCCGCTGCCGCTGTTGCCCGGCTCGCGCGTCGACCCCCGACTACTCGAGCACGTCGCAGACGTCACCCGACGTGCGCTGGCCGAGGGGGACGGAGACGTGCTCGTCTTCGTGCCGGGCGAGCGGGAGATTGCCATCGTCGGCCGGGCGCTGCAGGGCGTGGCTGCCGACGTACGCCCGCTGTTCGGACGGCAGTCGCGCGCCGAGCAGGACCTCGCCCTCACCCCTGGGCTGCGGCGTCGAGTCGTCGTCACCACGTCGGTGGCCGAGAGCTCGTTGACGGTGCCGGGCGTCCGAGCTGTGGTGGACGCCGGCCTGGCTCGGGAGCCGCGCACGGACCAGGCGCGGGGGCTCGGCGCGTTAATCACCACGCGGGTGTCGAAGGCGTCCGCCGATCAGCGCGGCGGCCGGGCGGGGCGCGAGGCGCCGGGCCGGGTCTACCGCTGCTGGTCGGCCGAGGAACACGTTCACCTGGCCGCGCATGCGCTGCCGGAGATCGCCACGGCCGACCTCGCCGGGTTCGCGCTCACGGCCGCCGCGTGGGGTGCACCGGGCGGCAGGGGTCTTACCCTGCTTGATCAGCCACCGGTCGCCGCCCTCGACGCCGCGACCGCGCTGCTGCACCGTCTCGACGCGACGGACGCCGACGGCCGCATCACCCGCCGTGGCCGGCGGATGGCCGCTGTGGGCGCGCATCCGCGGCTGGCCCGCGCGGTGATCGACGGCGCGGAACTCGTCGGCGCCGACCGGGCGTGTGAGGTGGTGGCGCTGCTGTCCGACGACTCGCTGACCGGTCGCGACGATGACCTGGCCGCCCGCTATCGGGAACTTCGGGAGGGCGGCGACCGCGACGCCGCGCGCCGCTGGCGGCAGGAGGCGCGCCGGCTCGGCAGCGGTGGGCCGGCCCGCACCGCGATGTCCGACGATCTCGCGGTCGGCACCGTGGTCGGCCTCGCCTATCCCGATCGCATCGCGCGTGCCCGCGGGGTGGATGCGGCCGCCTATCGGATGACCGGCGGCACCGGTGCGCAACTCGCCGAATCCTCACCTTTGCGGCGCACACCCTGGCTCGCGATCGCCGTCGCCGACCGGCAGCCCGGCCGCGCCGACGCCCGGGTGCGGACTGCGGCGCCGATCGACGAACCGACGGTGCGCGCCGTGGCCGCCGAACTGCTGACCACGTCGGACGAGATCGAGTGGTCCGACGGCGCCCTCGTCGCGCGACGGGTGGAACGGCTCGGCGCGATCGAGCTCTCGACCGCTCCGTTGCGCAGCCCCAATCCGCTGCGCGTGCAGGCGGCCGTACGCGCGGGCCTGCGCGCCCAGGGGCTGGACGCCGTGACCTGGACGGGCGCCGCTCGAGATCTGCGCGCCCGGCTCGGCTTCCTGCACGCTGTGCTCGGCGACCCGTGGCCCGATGTCAGCGACGCCACACTGCTCGAGCGTCTGGACGAGTGGCTCGACATCACCGCCGTGCGGCGCAGTGCCGACCTGCGCCGCATCGACGTCTGCAGCGCGTTACGCCGGTTGCTGCCCTGGCCGGCGGCGACCCGATTGGACGAGCTCGCCCCAGAGCGGCTGCCCGTGCCGTCCGGATCCCGCGTCCGCGTCACCTACGACGGCACCCAGCCACCGGTGGTGGCGGTGAAGCTGCAGGAGTGCTTCGGGTGGACCCGGACACCGGCGCTCGCCGACGGGCGCGCCCCGGTCGTCTTGCACCTGCTCTCGCCCGCCGGCCACCCGATCGCCATCACCGCAGACCTGGCGTCGTTCTGGCGGCAGGGCTATCCGCAGGTGCGCGCCGAACTGCGGGCCCGGTACCCCAAGCACCCGTGGCCCGAGGACCCGGTCACCGCCGAGGCGACCGCGCGCACCAACCGTCGAACCTGACCGGCGCCGCCGAGTTTGGTCCGCGGGACCGGATCGGCCAGACTGTGGCCCAAGTCGACGACCGAGGAGCCATTGTGATCGATCCCGCCTACCCGCCCGCACCGCCACCACCCGGGGTGCAGGGGCCGTCCGGTGCCATAGGCAAGCCGCGCGGCATCGGTGTGTCGATCCTTTTGGCGATCGTGACGCTCGGCATCTACACCTACGTGTGGACGTGGAAGACGCACGGCGAAATCAAGGACCACTCAGGCATCGGGGTGGGCGGCCCGCTCGGGTTCGTCATCTACTTCATCGTTGCGCCGGTGACGTACTTCCTGCTGGCGAGCGAGGTCGGCCAGATGGTTTCGCGCACCGGTCAGCCGAGCCGGGTGCGCGGCATCACCGGGTTGTGGATCTTACTGCCGATCATCGGCACGATCGTGTGGTTCGTGAAGGTGCAAGGCCAGCTGAACGACTACTGGCGCGCGTACGGCGCAACCGGCTGAGCTGACCTCGAAGCCCCTGCGCCGCTGTGCCGAGCACGGCGGTTCCGTACCCGACAAACACCTGACCGGCAGCCGCGCCGAACCCTTGTCCGACCGCAGAATACCTGGTATATATACCGAGTATCATCGCGAATTGGCGAGAGGTTGAGGCAGATGAGCGTTCGGCACGCACTGTTGGCGTTGTTGACCGAAGGTCCGAAGTACGGCTTGCAGTTGCGCCAGGAGTTCGAGGAGCGCACCGGCGAGGTGTGGCCCCTGAACGTCGGTCAGGTCTACAGCACGCTGCAGCGGCTCGAACGGGACGGCCTGATCGAGTCCGACGGCGATGAGGGGGTCGGATCGCAGAAGTCGTTCCGCCTCACCGCCAGTGGCGGCGCAGAGTTGGACGCGTGGCTACGGACTCCGCCGGACCTGAGCTCCCCGCCCCGCGACGAGCTGGTCATCAAAGTCCTGGTCGCGAGCCGAGTCCCCGGTGTGGACGTCCACGACGTGATCCAGACGCATCGCCGCCACATCATCGAGCTGATGCAGGAGTGGACCCGGGTCAAACGCGACGCCGGCCCGGACGAGGTGAACCTGGCCCTGGTGGTGGACGCCGAACTGTTCCGCCTCGACTCGGTGGTCCGCTGGCTTGACACGGCCGATGCCCGGCTGCGCCGTGCCGGTACCGCTCAGGCGCCCGCGGTCCCATCGGCAGCGCCCGACCCGGCTTCGAAGCCCGCCCGTACGCGTGAGGTGCAAGCCCGATGAGCGCGCTGCAGCTGACCGGGGTCAGCAAGGTGTACGGCAACGGCGCCAGCCAGATCCAGGCGCTGCGCGAGGTGGATCTCACGGTTGAGCCGGGAGAGCTGGTCGCGGTCATGGGACCGAGCGGCTCGGGCAAGAGCACGCTGCTCACGATCGCCGGCAGCCTGGAGGATCCCTCGACCGGCGAGGTGACGGTCGGGGACGTGCCGCTGTCCCGGCTCTCGCGCCGGGAGCTCGCCGCGCTGCGCCGCCGCGCGATCGGCTACGTATTCCAGGACTTCAATCTGCTCGCCGGGCTGACCGCGGCGGAAAACGTGTCTCTGCCGCTGGAGCTGGACGGTACGAGCGC
Source organism: Jatrophihabitantaceae bacterium (assembly GCA_039937575.1). GTDB lineage: Bacteria > Actinomycetota > Actinomycetes > Mycobacteriales > Jatrophihabitantaceae > JBDTGE01. The sequence goes on along the minus strand of JBDTGE010000102.1, from coordinate 7,430 downwards.
CAAAGCGGCCCGAGTTTCCGCGCTGGCTGCCCTGGACCGGCTGGGGCTGGCCGAGCGGGCGGACCGGTTCCCCGACGACCTGTCCGGCGGCGAGCGGCAGCGGGTCGCGATCGCCCGCGCGGTCGTCGGCGAGCGACATCTGTTGCTGGCCGACGAACCCTCCGGGGCACTGGACTCGGTCAACGGAGAGGCCGTGATGCGGCTCGTCCGCGAGACCTGCCAGGGCGGGGTCGCCGGCGTTGTCGTCACCCACGACGCGCAACTGGCGTCCTGGGCCGACCGGGTTATCTTCCTTCGCGACGGGCTGATCATCGATCACACCGTCCCGGCGCAGGGACCGGAGTCGCTGCTCGACGCGGACTCGGCCCGATGAGCACCACCCTCGCCCCACTGCCCGCGCCGCCCCCGATCACCGGGGGACGCCCGTCCGGCGGCGGGGCGCCCGCCCGTCGCGCGATCCGCCGCTGGGCCTGGCGGCTGCTACGACGGGAGTGGCGCCAACAGTTGCTCGTGCTGGCTCTACTCACCGTCGCCGTCGCAGCCACCACCGTCGGGCTCGGGCTGGTCGTCAACGTTCAGGGCACCGATCAGGGCGTGTTCGGCACCGCGAACGCGCGCGTCGACATTGGCAGTCCCGGGTCGAACGGCGTCGCCGCGGACGCGGCCGCCGCCCGGCAGCGCTTCGGCACCGTCGAGTCGATCGTCCACGAGAACGTACCGGTGCCCGGTTCGATCACTGCGGTGGACCTGCGGGCTCAAGACCCGCACGGAGCCTTCGGCCGGCCGACGCTGCGCCTGGACTCCGGCCACTTCCCGGCCGGTCCCGGCGAAGCGGCGGTGACGACGGCCGTCGCCACGACGTTCGACCTGAAGCTCGGTTCGACGTGGTCGGTCGACGGGCGGGCGCTGCGAGTGGTCGGCATCGTCGAGAACCCGACGGACCTACAGGACGCGTTCGGACTGGTCGCCCCCGGGCAGATAAGGTCCCCGTCGAGTGTCACGCTGCTTTTCAACAGCTCCGGCACAGAGCTGATCAACTTCCGCGCTCCGGCCGGGTTCGTCAAGGGCATCATGTCCTCCAACGCCGACGCCGCCCAGCAGAAGCGCAACCAGGCGCTCGCCGTCCTGCTGCTGGCCACGATCGGGCTCACCTTCATCGGACTGCTCTCCGTGGCCGGGTTCACCATGATGGCGCAACGCAGGATGCGTGCTCTGGGCATGATCGGTGCGATCGGCGCCACCGATCGACAGGTGCGGCGGGTCATGCTCTCGAACGGGGTCGCCGTCGGTGCCGTAGGTGCTGCCTCCGGCGTGGCGCTCGGGCTCGTGGTGTGGTTCGCGCTGACCCCGGCCTTCGAGCGGGTCGTCGGGCACCGTTACGACCCGTTCTCCCTGCCCTGGTGGGCGGTGATCGCCGGCGCGATCCTGGCGATTCTCACCGCGCTCACCGCCTCCTGGTGGCCGGCGCGCACCGCGGCCAAGCTCCCGATCGTCGTGGCGCTGTCCGGTCGCCCGGCCCCACCGCAGCCCGCCCACCGCTTCGCCCTGCTCGGCACAGTCCTTGCGGCGGCCGGGTTCATCGCGCTGATCCTGGCCCACACCGTGCACACGGTGCTGATCGTGTCCGGCATCCTGGCCTCCACGGCGGGCATGCTGCTGCTGGCCCCACTCGGGATCAGGGCGCTGGCGGCCCTCGCCGGCCGAGCCCCGGTCGCGGTCCGCCTGGCGCTGCGCGACCTCGCCCGATTCCAGGCCCGCTCCGGCGCCGCGCTCGCCGCGGCCAGCCTCGCCGTCGGCATCGCCGCAACCATCGCGGTGACTGCCGCCGCGCAGCAGGCTCACGACCACACTCTGACCGCCGGGAACCTGCCGACGAACCAGCTCATCCTCTGGCTCAACAACCCCAATCAGCAAGGCGGGCCCGGCCTGAGTGTCGCGCCGGCGGGCGGCGCGACAGCAACGCCTGCGGTGCCGAACCAGGCGGTCGTCGCCAGCGCCCGGTCGACGGCCGACACGATCGCCCAAGCGGTCGGCAGCCACACCGTCGTCGAACTGGACAGCGCCGAAGACCTGAGCACGCCGGTCCCGGGCGGGGCACCGCCGGACGCCAGCCAGGCGAACCTGGTCCACCAGATAAACGTCTCGGGACACGGTCAAGGCTGGAACCAGGTCGCAACCCCCTACGTCGCCACGCCTGCTGTCCTCAACCTCTACCGAATCACGACCGGCGACATCGCTCCGGGCAGTGACATCCTCAGCTCACGCCACGACCTGAGCGGGGTCGAAATCGGCACCGGATTCTCGGCCGACTTCCAACCGGTCACGGTGCAGCTGTCGGCGCTGCTGCCGGACTACGGCTCAGCCCCGAATACGTTGATCACGCCGAAGGCCATGTCCTCTCACGCCTATACCGCCGAGCCGATCGGCTGGCTGATCCAGACCCCACACCCGATCACGTCAGCGCAGATCACCGATGCCCAGCACCGCGCCGCCGCCGCCGGAATCACCATCGAGACCCGGACCGCACCGACCCGCACCCTGCAGCACCTGCGCGACTACTCGACACTGATCGGTCTGCTCGTGGCCCTCGGCGTGCTGGCCATGACCATCGGGCTGATCCGCAGCGAAACCGCCGGCGACCTACGCACGCTCACCGCGACGGGCGCCAGCAGCGCTACCCGCCGCACGCTGAACGCGGCGTCGGCCGCGGCACTGGCACTGTTGGGCGGCGTCCTCGGCACCGCCACGGCCTACTTCGCCCTGATCGCCTGGCACTGGCACGACATCAGCTACCTCAACCAGCCCCCGTACCCAGACCTGGCCGCACTCATCCTGGGGCTCCCAGTGATCGCCGCCGCCGCAGCCTGGCTACTCGGCCGTACCCCGACCAACCTCGCCCGGCGCCCACTCGAATAGCTACCCCAGACGGTCGGCCGACCGGGACATCACGATCAGGCGAGGTCGAACCGGTCGAGGTTCATGACCTTGTCCCACGCGGCGACGAAGTCCTGCACGAACTTCTCCGTCGAGTCATCGCTCGCGTAGACCTCGGCGAGTGCCCGCAGCTCGGAGTTCGAGCCGAAGACGAGGTCGACCCGGCTGCCGGTCCACTTGAGCTCGCCGGTGGCGCTGTCGCGGCCCTCGAACGTGTCCGCGTCCTCGGCTTGCGGCTTCCACGTCGTGCCCAGATCGAGCAGGTTCACGAAGAAGTCGTTGGTCAGCGACTCGGGCGACGCGGTGAGGACGCCGAGCGCGGACTGCTTGGCGTTCGCGCCCAGGACCCGCAGACCGCCTACCAGGACGGTCATCTCGGGAGCGCTCAGGGTGAGCAGGTTCGCGCGGTCCAGCAGCAGGTACTCGGCCGGCAGCCGGTGCCCCTTGCCGAAGTAGTTGCGGAACCCGTCCGCGGTGGGCTCGAGCGCGGCGAAGGACTCCACGTCGGTCTGCTCCTGCGCGGCGTCCGTGCGTCCCGGCGCGAACGGCACCTGGACATCGTGGCCGGCGCTCTTGGCGGCCCGCTCGAGCGCCGCGCACCCACCGAGCACGATCACGTCGGCCAGCGAGACCTGCTTGTTCCCGGACTGGGCGCCGTTGAACGACTCCTGGATACGCTCGAGGCCGCGCAACACGGTCGCCAGCTCGTCGGGGTCGTTGACCTCCCAACCGCTCTGGGGTTCCAGGCGGATTCGCGCGCCGTTCGCTCCGCCGCGCTTGTCGCTGCCGCGGAACGTCGAGGCCGACGCCCAGGCGGTCGAGACCAGCTGGGACACGGACAAACCCGAACCGAGGATCTGCTCCTTGAGGGCGGCCACGTCCGCCGCCCCGACCAGCTCGTGGGTGACGTCGGGGACGGGGTCCTGCCACAGCAGCGTCTCGTGCGGCACCAGCGGTCCGAGGTAGCGCGCTATCGGCCCCATGTCGCGGTGGGTCAGCTTGAACCAGGCCCGGGCGAAGGCGTCCGCCAGCTCGTCCGGGTGCTCCAGGAAGCGTCGCGAGATCGGCCCGTAGACCGGGTCCACTCGCAATGCGAGGTCGGTCGTCAGCATCATCGGGGCGCGAGTCAACGACGGATCTTCGGGGTCCGGCACGGTTCCGGCGCCGGCCCCGTCCTTCGGCTGCCACTGGTTGGCGCCGGCGGGGCTCTTGGTCAGCTCCCACTCGTAGCCGAACAGGGTCTGGAAGAAGCTGTTGTCCCACGTCGTCGGAGTGGCCGTCCACACGATCTCGATCCCGCTGGTGATCGCGTCCCGGCCCTTGCCGCTGCCGAAGGTGTTCCTCCAGCCCAGGCCCTGCTGCTCGAGTGGCGCGCCCTCGGGTTCGGGGCCGACGTACTGCTCCGGGTCGGCCGCGCCGTGCGTCTTGCCGAAGGTGTGGCCGCCCGCGATAAGCGCGACCGTCTCCTCGTCATTCATCGCCATGCGCAGGAACGTCTCGCGGATGTCGGTGGCCGCGGCGAGCGGGTCGGGGACGCCGTTCGGGCCCTCCGGGTTGACGTAGATCAGGCCCATCTGGACGGCGGCCAGGGGGTTTTCGAGCTCCCGGTCGCCGGTGTAGCGCTCGTCGCCGAGCCAGGTGTCCTCCGGGCCCCAGTAGACGTCCTCGTCCGGTTCCCAGACGTCGGCCCGACCGCCGGCGAAGCCGAAGGTCTTGAAGCCCATCGAGTCCAACGCGCAGTTGCCGGCGAAGACGATCAGGTCGGCCCACGAGATCTTGCGCCCGTACTTCTGCTTCACCGGCCAGAGCAGCCGGCGCGCCTTGTCGAGGTTGCCGTTGTCCGGCCAGCTGTTGAGGGGCGCGAACCGCTGCATGCCGGCACCGGCGCCGCCGCGGCCGTCGTGGATGCGGTACGTGCCCGCGCTGTGCCAGGCCATCCGGACGAACAGCGGCCCGTAGTGCCCGAAGTCGGCCGGCCACCAGTCCTGCGAGGTCGTCATCAGCTCGTCGACGTCGCGGCGCAGGGCAGCGAGGTCGAGGGTGTTGAACTCGGCGGCGTAGTCGAAGCCCTCGCCCATCGGGTTGGCCACGACGGGGTGCTTGCGCAGGATCTTCAGGTTGAGCTGGTCCGGCCACCAGTCGCGGTTACCGGCGCCCTCAGTGGGGTGATTGGGGCGCCCGGCCGAGACGGGGCAGCCGCCTGCGCTTTCCTCGTTCATCTCGCCGACAACGGCGTCAGGACTGTCAGACACGGGAATCCTTCCGGGATCAGTGGGTGTGCTCAGGAACGGTGCTGGTGGAGTACGGGGTTAGTGGAGCAGTCGGGGCACAGGCCCCAGTAGATGACCTCGGCCTCGTCGATCGCGAAGCCGTGGTCATCGGAGGCGGTCAGGCATGGTGTGGTGCCAACGGCGCAGTCGGCGTCGGCGATGACCCCGCAGGAGCGGCAGATCACGTGGTGGTGGTTGTCGCCGACGCGCGCTTCGTAGCGCGCCACCAAGCCCGAGGGCTCGATGCGCCGCACCAGACCGGCGGTGGTCAGCGCGCGCAGCACGTCGTACACCGCCTGGTGGGACACCTCGCCGAGATCGGCCCGCACGACCCCGATGATCAAGTCGGTGTCGGCGTGCGGATGCTGGTGCACTGCGGTCAGGACCGCGACCCGGGGACGGGTCACCCGCAGCGCCGCTGCGCGCAACATGTGCTCGAAGTCAGAGGTCATGGGCACGCTCGGAAGTCTGGCCCAGACTTCTGGAATCAATCAAGGATAGCGGGTGACTCTTGACGAACTCATAGGAAAAGCTCAGCCGCCGTGAGGGTTCGCGCTCGTAGAACCAGCGGCGGGGCAAGTTGCTTACTTCGCGACCGAAGCGTCGTAGATCTGGGTGATCGACTCGTCCAGCTGGGCATTGAACTGCTCGTCGGTCTGCTCGTCGGACAGTCCGGCCAGCAACGCGCGCGAGAAACTGGCGATCATGGACGAGTCCTTCGCCAGCAGCGAGCACGCCTCGGCGCGGCTGTAGCCGCCGGAAAGGGCCAGTACCCGCAGCACCCGCCGATCGGCGGCGAGGGCTGAGTACCAGCCCGGCTGGGTCGGAATCGTCAGCTTCAACATGATGCTCGCGTCGTGCGGCAGAGCTTCGACGTGCGCCTGCAGTGCCTCGCGCAGCAGCCACTCCGCCGCCTGCTTGTGTGGACTGCTGATGCTGACCTCGGGCTCGAGGATGGGCACGAGTCCAGCCGCGGCGATTCGCGCGCCGTACTCGAACTGCTGATCGACGATCGCATTCACCCCGTCCTGGTCGGCGTCCTTGATCAAGGACCGCATCTTGGTGCCGAAGATGCCGTGCCGCTTGGCCCGCTGGAGCAGCTCGTCGAGGCTGTCGATCGGCTTCATGAGCTGGACGCCGGGCTGCTCGTCGGCCAGACCCTGGTCGACCTTCAGGAACGGGACGACTTGCTTGTCCTGCCACAGGTACTGCGCCGTCGGCCGGCCCTGGATCTCCCGTTCCATCGTCTGCTCGAACAGGATCGCCGCCAAGATGCGCGAGCCGTCGAAGGCGGGACTGCTGACCACTCGCGCGCGCATGGCGTGGACGAGGTCGAACATCTGCTCGGCGGCGCTGTACCGACTCGCGGCAATCCCATAGTTGGCCAGGGCCTTCGGCGTGCTGCCGCCACTTTGATCGAGGGCGGCGAAGAAGCCCTGACCTGAGCGGACCTTGTCGAGCTGGGTCGTGTCCATGACCGTCAGTTTGGCAGCCGGGACAACACAATCCCATGACCGGGACCTGTCGGCCAGGTGTCAGTGGATCATTACCACTCGGCGAGGACGCGCTGCATGAAGGCATCGACGTCATCCTTGCGATACCCGCGCTTACCGATCGGCGGCCGCCGGAACGTCACGCGCGACAACTCCGCTCGTGTGACGCTCGAATGCCCGGCCAAGCTCGCCTCGATCCGATCGAGCAGACCGTCAACCGACTCCTCGTCGTAACCGCGCTTGCCGATCGAAGCCTTGCCGAACCGGACGCTGCGCACCTCGTCGGGCGTCATGGCCACCTCGTCTGTCCAAACCCTGATCGATCGTAGAGCCCAAGCAGGCCCTGGTGAGCACCACGCTGGCGATGGGTGCCACTGGCGCAGGCGCAGGTCTTGGAGCCGCTCGCTAAACCGGCCATCCGGCGCAGCGTCGCGTTGACTAAAACGGTGGCGGCTCGTCGGCGATCACCGGTTCGGGGTCGGGTTCGCTGGTGGGCACGGGTAGTTCGGGGGGTCGGTACCTGTATAGGTGTTTCGTTGGGCTGGTCCAGTCGTAGGAGCCGTCGTCGTTCTTGATCACGGTCCAGTTCGAATGATGTTTCATCATGGCGGATCCACGGGGTCGTCGAATCACGTGGTTATGACGCTGTTGGTAGTGAGAGTAGGTCGGAGAGGGCTTCGGCGGGGGTTTTCCAGTCAAGGGTTTTGCGGGGTCGGGCGTTGAGGGCTGCTGC
>JBDTGE010000101.1:0-12164 GCA_039937575.1 Jatrophihabitantaceae bacterium | reverse complement strand
TCACGTGGCCGTGCCCGTCGTTGACCTGCTTGAAGTGATCGATGTCGAGCATCACCAGGCAATGCACGCATCCGGCCTCGGGCGGCTCGGCGAGCAGCGCGGCAACGCGCTGGTCGAAGCCCTTGCGCGAGTACCGGCCCGAGATGCCGCGTGACACGGCGAAGCGCTGCACGAGCGCGAGTATCAGGTCGGCCAGGACGGCCAGGACGGCCACCAGAACACCGCCACTGATCATCTGCGGATAGTCCTGCTGGTGGAAGCCGTCGTAGATGAAGCGGCCCAACCCGCCGAGTAGCGGCAGGTAGGACGCGACGGTCGCGGTCGCGATCACCTGCAGCGTTGCACTGCGGATGCCCGAGAAGATCAGCGGGAGGCTGCACGGCAACTCGACGCGGAACAGCACCTGTGACCCGGTCATCCCCATGCCGCGCGCCGCGTCCCGCACCGCGGGGTCGACGTTGTCCACACCGGCGTAGGTGTTGGCCAGGATGGCCGGAATCGCGATCACGACGAGCACTATCTCGGCCGGTATCAGGTAACCCAGATCGGTCCGCCCGTGAAAGTGCGGCGCGATCAGGACGCCGAGCAGGACGATGAGCCCGACGGCGGGGATGGCCCGGACGGCGTTGATCCCGCCGACCACCCACGACGCCCGGCCGGTGTGCCCGATGGCCAGGCCGAGGGGTAGCGCGATCACGAGCGCGATCACGAGCGCGATCAGCGAGTAGCGCAGGTGGTTCAGAATCTGGCTCGCGATCCCCGTGAAGACCGAGGTGTCGCGCCAGTGCGTCGGATCGTTGAGCCAGCTGAAGACGTTGGAGATCATCTCGCCGGCACCGCCCGTCGCCAGGGTGTCGCGAGTCGGTTGGCTGACACGATCAACAGGTCGAACGCCGTCGCCAGCAGGACGCACAGCACGATGCCCAGCACGATCGGCGGGTAGTACGGCACGGGCGTCGACAGCTGCAGCCCCTGGTCGAACAGCCGGCCCAGGTTGTCCATCCCGATCGTCCCGGCCACGGCGACCAGGCTGACGTTGGACACCGTCGCCACCCGCAGCCCGGCCGAGATTACCGGCACCGCGATCGGCAACTCGACGCTGAACAGGCGCCGTAGCGGACCGAACCCCATCGCCGTCGCGGCCTGCAGGACCTCGTCCGGCACCGACGACAGCCCGTCGGCGACCACCCGCACCAGCAGCGCCACCGAGTACACGGTCAGCGCGATCGGGACCTGCAGCGGGTTGAGCGATTTGAGTCCGAACAGCGGCGGCACGATCACGAACAGCGCGATCGAGGGAATGGTGTAGAGCAGGCCGGTGATCGAGATCATCGGCGGGTAGACGAACCGGTAACGCCGCGCGAGATAGCCCAGTGGCAGCGAGATGATCAGGCCGATCAGCACCGGCAGCGCCGAGAGCCAGACGTGATCCCACAGCCAGCCGAGATCGGTGTGCAGGTGGTCCATGAAGTAGCCCCAGAAGTACCAGGGCGACGAGCTGGCGGAGCCGGCCAGGATCACGACGCGTCCTTGGCCAGCTCGGCCGAACCGTTCCGGGTCGCCGCGGCCCGGGCCTCGATCATCGCCAGCACCTGGGAAGCGGTGGTGGTCCCCAGCAGGGTGCCGTCGGTGTCGACGACGACGCCACGACCGCTCGGGGAGGACAGCGACGCGTCCAGCGCCTCGCGCAACGTCCCACCCTGACGGGCCAGGGTGCCCCCCAGGTTGAGCACGCTCTCGCTGACGGTCCCGCTGAGCGCCGAGTCCGACACCCCGTTGAGGCACAGCCAACCCAGCGGGGCGCGGGACTCGTCGATGACGAGCACCCAGCCGTCGCTCGCGACGCCCCGGGCCCGATTGAGCTCCGAGCCGATCTGCACCGTCGCCTCGTCGGTCACCGGGATCTCGCCGGCCGTCGCGAAGCCCAGCGCTCGGTAACCGCGATCGCGCCCGACGAAGCCGGCGACGAACGGGTCCGTCGGCGTGGACAGCAGCTCGGCCGGGGTGGCCAGCTGGGCCAGGTGACCGCCGACGCGCAGCACCGCGACGTTGTCCCCGAGCTTGATCGCCTCGTCGATGTCGTGCGTGACGAAGACGATCGTCTTGCCCAGATCGCTCTGCAGCCGCAGGAACTCGTTCTGCAGCTGGTCGCGGACGACCGGGTCGACGGCGCTGAACGGCTCGTCCATCAGCATCACCGGCGGGTCGGCGGCCAGCGCCCGGGCCACCCCGACCCGCTGCTGCTGCCCGCCGGACAGCTGGGCCGGGTACCGCTGGGCGAAGCTCTGCGGGAGGCCGACCCGCTCCAGCAGCTCGAGGGCGTTCTTGCGCGCCTCGCGCTTGTCGTGGCCGAGCAGGAACGGAACGGTCGCGACGTTGTCGACGATGGTCCGGTGCGGGAACAGACCGGCGTGCTGGATGACGTAGCCGATCCCGCGCCGCAGCTGGGCCGGCGCGACCGTGGACGTGTCGCGGTCATCGAGCCAGATCCGTCCGGACGTGGGCTCGATCATCCGGTTGATCATGCGCAGGCTCGTCGTCTTCCCGCAGCCGGACGGGCCGACGAGCACGGTGATCTCGCCCGACGGCGCCACCAGGCTGAGGTCGTCGACCGCCTTCGTCCCGTCCGGATACTGCTTGGTCACCGATTCGAATCGGATCACTGCGCCGCCACCTCTCTCAGAGTGGTTTGCGTGCCGTTGAGGCCGAGCTGCTCACCGATGGCGCGAGCTTCCTCGCTCACGATCCGGCCGTACTCGTGCATGACGGCGTCGCTGATCCGATAGGTGGGGCCGAGAACGCTGATCGCCCCGGCGATCCCCCGCGCCCACCGGATCGGTGCCACGATTGCCGTCACGTCCGGCTCGAAGCTGTCTCGCTCGGCGACGTAGGGAAGTTCCTGGGCGTAGTCGGACAGGGCCCGACCGACCGCGAGGTCGGCCATCGGAACCGAGCGACCCACCCAGCTCGTATGCCGCACCGAATGGGTGCCCTCGACCATCGCGAGGTAGATCGCGGTCTCGTCCGGCCCGCGGGTCGCGAGGTAGGTCGACTCACCGGTTGCGGCGACGATCCGGTGCATCGCCGGCTGGGCCAGGCGCACCAGGGACTGCCGTCCGAGCGCGAACGCGCCCAGCTGGATGAGCCGAGGCCCGGCGCTGAAGGAGCCGGCGGGATCGCGGGCGACGAACCCGGACGACTCCAGGGTGCGCAGCAGGCGCAGCGCGGTGCTCAGGGGCAGGCCGGTCCGGCGGGCGCAGTCGGACAGGCCGATCGAGCCCTCCGAGCAGACCTCGGCCAGCAGATCCAGGGCACGGTCGACCGTCCGGGTGGACCCCGCGGGCGAGAGCGCGGTCATCTGGACTCCCCTGCCCACCGACTGCCACTACGTAGCAGCCACTTGCCGTAGTGCGGTACGTTCGCACATCCCGGGCATGATGGGAAGGCCTTAACCGCGCAAACTTCCCGATCGATACCGCAGCGACATGCGCCGTGGCCATGGACGCCGCCACCAGGCCGGATGGGAGAGCCCGTGATCATCGTCGACGGCGCGCACCTGACCGCAGCCGACATCGTGGCGATCGCGTACCGACAGGACGAGGTCGTGGTATCTGCGATCGGCACCGAGCGTGCGAGCGCCTCGTCCGCGTACGCCAACCAGGTGTCGGCCCACCGCCCGATCTACGGCCGCTCGACCGGCGTCGGAGCCAACCGGACGATCAGCCTGACCGATCCGGCCGGACAGGCGCTCGGCCTCCTGCGGAGCCACGCCACCTCCGCCGGGCCGTTGCGCAGTCCCGAACGCGTCCGGGCCATGCTCGGCGTGCGACTGAACCAGCTGGCCGCCGGTGGCAGCGGCGCGTCGCCGGCCGTGCTCGACGGGTTGCTGCAGATGCTTCGGCTGGATGCCCTGCCGCCGGTGCGCGAGCTCGGGACGCTCGGGACGGCCGATCTGCCCGCGCTCGCGACGACCGCCCTGGCGCTGGCCGGCGAGGTGGCGACGACCCCAGCGCTCACGCCACTGGTGCTCGGCATCGGCGACGCGTTGCCGTTCATGAGCAGTAACGCGGCCACCATCGCCGACGCCGCCCTCGCGCTCGCCGAGCTCCGGACGCTGGCCGACGCGGCCCTGGTGATCAGCGCGCTGACGTTCACCGCGGTCGACGGCAACGCCGAGGCGTTCGCGGTCGCGGTCGAGCAGGTGACGCCGTTCGACGGCGCCCGCGCCGTGTGCCGAGGGCTCCGTCAGCTGGTCGGTGACCGCCCGCCGGCCCGCATCCAGGATCCGTTCGGCCTGCGCGCGCTGCCCCAGGTGCAGGGCGCGTTCCTCGACCGCCTGGCCGAGCTCGAGGCCGTCACGGTCGCGATGGCGAACGCGCCGTCGGAGAACCCCGTCCTGCTACCGCTGACCGGTGTGGCCCACCACGGCGGGTTCCACGCGGCCTACCTGGCCCAGGCCCTGGACTCGATGCGACTGGCCCTGGGCCAGTCGGCCCAGCTCGCCCTGGCCCGGGTGACGATGTTCGCCGAACCGGCGAACACGGGGCTGGCGCCGTTCCTCGGGGACGGCACCGCCGGGGCGTCGGGCGCCATGATCATCGAGTACGTGGCCGCCTCCGCACTGGCCGAGCTACGCGCGCTGGCGCACCCGGTCGCGCTGCACACGGTGACGCTCTCGCGCGGCGTCGAGGAAGGCGCCAGCTTCGCGTCGATCGCGGCCACCCACTCGCTGTCCGCACTCGCGAGCTACCGCACGATGCTGGCCTGCGAGCTGGTACTGGCGATGCGCTGCATCCGGATGCGTACGGTGTCGCCGCCCCCGACGCTGACGGAGGCGTTCGAGCTGTGTGCCGTGCTCAGCGACGACGTGACCGATCGCGAGCTCACCGCCGACATCGCCACCGCGGAGGCGCTGCTGAGCGAGCTGGCTCAGACCATGTCAGCTGACGCCGCGGGTCCGTCGGCCTAGCCGCCGGTGTCACCCAGGTCGGCCCGGCCGGTGGCGATCCGGCGCAGGATGCCGGCGCCCGGAAGTTCGCTCAACACACCGGCGACCCGCTCGACCGTCGTGGACAGCAGCGCGACCTGGCGCTGGGTGTCCGTCGCCGCGCGCAGGGCCGGAAGCGCCTCCTTGCGCAGGGCGTCCAGGACCTCCGGGATGTCCTGCACGGACGGGATGTCGACGACGGAGACGAGCCGCTCCAGTTTGGGGGCCAACACCTCGAGCGGGCCGAGCATCCTGTCGACCGCGGCCTCCACCGTCGAGACGATCCTGTCCAGCCGCGCGACCGTCTCGTTGAACCGCTCGAGCGTGTCGTTGAAGCTCTTCATCGTGGCGGGGAACTGGCCGAGCATGCGGGCGTTCTGCTCGACCATGTCCTGCATCCACTGGGCCTGGCTGTCGGCTTGCTTGATCAGATCGCCGACGACCGGAATCGCACCGACGGCGGACGGGACGCGCGAGGTCTTGGCCACAGGACGATTGTCGGCCGCCGGTGCGCCCGTGTCGACTCGCCCGGCCGGGTGTGGCGCACCACATCAGCGGGTAAGACTGGTTACCCGCAAGTATTACCGAATAGTCTCAGCGGGTTCACCACAGACCGTGTGAGGTAGAGGAGACGACCCTCGTGTCGCACCAGCCCGCCAGCCTGCTCGCCATCTCGCACGCCCAGGCCTCGGGGGGGCTCGTCGACTGGCACTACGTCTCGCCCGGCCCACTTCGCATCATCCTCGCCGTCCTCATGCTCGTGGTCACCGTCGCGATCGCGGGCCGCCGGATCCTCTGGCTGGTCAAGCTGATCCGCTCCGGCGCGGCCGACAAGAACCGCACCCATGAGCCGCGCCAGCACGCCGAGAACGCCGGCGAGGAGGTCCTTGGCCAGCGCAAGCTGCTCAAGTGGTTCGGACCGGGGCTGGCCCACTTCTTCACGTTCTGGGGCTTCAACGTCCTGGGCTTGACCATCGTCGAGGCGTACGGCGCGCTGGTCGTCAGCCGCGACTTCGCCTTCCCGTTCTTCGGGCACGCCCGCTGGCTCGGGTTCGTCGAGGACCTGTTCGCGGTCGCCGTCCTCGTCGCGATCATCTGGTTCGCGGCCAACCGCCTGCGAAACGCGCCGGAGCGCAAGAAGCGGGACTCACGGTTCTACGGCTCACACAACGGTCCGGCCTGGCTCGTCCTCGCCATGATCTTCCTCGTCGTCCTGACGCTGCTGCTCTACCGCGGCGCGCAGTACAACACCGGCCACTTCCCGTGGGGCCGGTCCAAGGCGCCGTTCGCATCGTGGGCCGTGGCCAAGCTGCTCGGCACCGGCGCGTACAACCAGGGCCTGGAGACGTTCTTCCTACTCGCGCAGATGGCCGTCATCTTCGGCTTCACGATCCTGGTCGTCTACTCCAAGCACCTGCACATCGGCACCGCTCCGATCAACGTGTACTTCAAGCGGATGCCGGCCGGCCTCGGCGCGCTGCAGCCGGTCACCGACGCGGACGGCCAGGCGATCGACTTCGCAGACGTCGAGAACCTGTCCGAGGACACGGTGTTCGGCAAGGGCAAGATCGAGGACTTCACCTGGAAGGGTTACCTGGACTTCGCGACCTGTACCGAGTGCGGCCGCTGCCAGTCGCAGTGCCCCGCCTGGAACACCGAGAAGCCGCTCTCGCCGAAGCTACTGATCATGGACCTGCGCGATCACCTGTTCGCGAAGGCGCCGTACATCATCGGCGGCCAGCCGATCCCGGCCGACGCGACCGCCGAAGGAAAGCTGGACGAGCACCACGTGCCCGAGTCCGGGTACCCGCGGGTGCTCGGCTCCGGGCCCGACCAGGCGGCGCGCCCGCTCGTCGGTGACCTGGCCTCCGGCGGCGTCATCGACCCGGACGTCCTGTGGTCGTGCACGACGTGCGGCGCCTGTGTCGAGCAGTGCCCGGTCGACATCGAGCACATCGACCACATCGTCGACATGCGCCGCTACCAGGTGCTGATCGAGTCCGCGTTCCCGTCCGAGGCCGGCGTGATGATGCGCAACCTGGAGAACAAGGGCAATCCGTGGGGCATGGCCGACAAGGGCCGCGAGGAGTGGATGGACGGGCTGGGCTTCGAGGTCCGCCGGGCCGTTCCGGGCACCAAGCTCGACGTCGACATCGAGTACCTGTTCTGGGTCGGCTGTGCGGGTGCGCTCGAGGACCGGTCCAAGAAGGTCACCCGCGCGTTCGCCGAGCTGATGCACGTCGCGGGCGTCGAGTTCGCGGTGCTGGGCACGGGCGAGACGTGCACCGGCGACCCGGCCCGTCGCATCGGGAACGAGTTCCTGTTCCAGATGCTGGGGATGCAGAACGTCGAGACGCTGAACTCGATCACCCGCGCTGAGCCGCTGAAGATCGTCGCCACCTGCCCGCACTGCTTCAACACGATGGCCAACGAGTACCCGCAGCTCGGCGGGCACTACGAGGTCGTGCACCACACGCAGCTGCTGGCCCGGCTGGTCGACGAGGGTCGGCTGACCCCGGTCGAGCCGGTCGACAAGAAGGTCACCTACCACGACCCGTGCTACCTGGGCCGCCACAACAAGGTCTACACGCCGCCGCGCGATGTCCTCGGCGCGATCCCGGCGCTGAAGTCGCAGGAGATGCACCGCTGCAAGGAACGCGGCTTCTGCTGCGGCGCCGGCGGGGCCCGCTTCTGGATGGAGGAGAAGATCGGCAAGCGGATCAACCGCGAGCGCACCGACGAGGCGATCGGCCTGGACCCCGACCTGATCTCGACGGCCTGCCCGTTCTGCATGGTCATGCTGTCGGACGCGGTCGCGGAGAAGAAGGGCGACGGCACCGCGAAGGAGCACGTGCAGGTCCTGGACGTCGCGCAGATCCTGCAGCAGTCCCTGTCCACATCGGCGTGAGTGCCCCCTGAGCCACACCCTGGTGTGGCTCAGGGGGTACTCATGTCTGAGAGCCGGCCGCGTCTGCCGGGTCGGTTCAAGTCGGGGTCAGTAACGTCGGGCCGATGGCGGACAGGGAAGGGCCTCGAGTCGGCCGCGAGAACGGTCCCGGCGCAGCGACGCCCGCAGGCCGCTCGGGGTTGATCGCGTGGAACAAGAGCCGCCGCGCCCGCAAGAAGCGGCGCATCGCCAAGCTCAGCCGGCCCAAGCGGATCCTGCGCAAGTTCGCGGTCATCGGCACCTGGTTCCTCGCCCTGCTGACGGTGATGAGCGTGACCGTCGTCGCCCTGTTCTACGCGCTGAGCAACGTGCCGCGGCCGGAGAGCCTGCCGCTGCCCCAGGTCGCCACCATCGAGTACTCCGACGGCTCGACGCTGGCCCGCATCGGCACTGTCGACCGCACCATCGTCGCGCTCGACCAGGTTCCGGTGCTGGTCCGCTATGACGTCCTGGCCGCCGAGGACCGCAACTTCTACAGCGAGCCGGGCGTCTCGATCAAGGGCACCCTGCGCGCGGCGCTGAGCGACCTCACCGGCGGCGACACGCAGGGCGGCTCGGGCATCACGCAGCAGTACGCGAAGAACGCCTATCTCAGTGACTCGCGCACGCTGACCCGCAAGCTCAAGGAGCTGATGATCTCGGTCAAGCTCTCGCGCGACTACTCCAAGGACCAGATCCTCGACTTCTACCTGAACACGGTCTACTTCGGCCGCGGCACCTACGGCATCCAGGCGGCCGCCCAGACGTACTTCGGGCAGGACGTCAGCAAGCTGACCGTGTCCCAGGGCGCAGTGCTCGCGTCGCTGTTGCGCGACCCCGGCTACTACGACCCCGAGCAGAACCCGGCGGCCGCCAAGGGCCGCTGGCAGTACGTCATCACCGGCATGGTGAAGATCGGCAAGCTGACCCCGGCGCAGGCCGACGCGTTGACCTACCCGAAGGTGCGGCCGGCATCGGCCAGTTCGCAGCTCGGCGCAACCGGCCCGGCGTACTTCATCTACCGCAAGGTCGTGGCCGAACTCGAGGCCAACGGGGTCACCGAGGCCGAGATCAACACCCGCGGCCTGCGCATTCAGACGACGATCAACCGCAAGGCCCAACAGGCCGCGCTCACCGCGATCCACGACACCTTCAGCAACCTGACCAAGCAGCAGAGGAACTACAAGAACGCGCTGGCCGCGGTGAACCCGTCCAGCGGTGCGGTCCTGGCCTACTACGGCGGCCCGAACGGCAACGGCTACAACGGCAAGCCGGACTACAACGACTACGCGGGTCAGCGCAGCCGGCCGGCCGGATCGTCGTTCAAGCCGTACACGCTGTCCACCGTGCTCAGCCAGACCCTGGACAAGACCAAGGGCAAGCCGCCGACGACGATCAGCACCGACGTCGACGGCAGCCAGTGCGTGAGCATCCAGGGTGTGCGGATCTGCAACGACCCGACGGACTCCGGCTACAGCGGCTCATCAGTGACCGTCGCCTACGCCATGAAGCACTCGCTGAACACCACGTTCGACCAACTCGCCGTCCAGGCCGGCCCGGACAACGTGGCCAAGACCGCGCACGCGATGGGCATCTCGGCCAAGGACTCCGACGGCAACCCGACCCTGGTCGACTCCGACGGCAACACCGGATTCGGCATCGGCATCGGCGACTACGCGGTCAGCCCGCTCGATCAGGCCGTCGGCTTCGCGACCCTGGCCAACGGCGGGACCGCGAACGCGCCGTACTTCGTGCAGCGGGTGACCGACTCCAGCGGCGCGCTGGTCTACCAGCACAAGAGCGCCTTGAAGTCGGCGCTGAACGGCAAGGTCGCGAACGACGTGACGATGAGCCTCGAGCCGATCGCCGCCTCGTCCGGCTTCCCGCTCGACAACCCGCGCGAATCCGCGGCCAAGACCGGCACCGTCGGGATCGGCACGTCCTCGCCGCAGAACAGCGACGCCTGGACGGTCGGCTACACCCCGCAGGTCAGCGCCGCGGTCTGGGCCGGCAGCGGCGACTCGACGCACGCGATCTACGACAGCAACGGCAATGCCGAGTACGGCCGCGACCTGCCCGGGCGCACGTGGCAGGCGTTCATGAACGCCTACCTGGCCGGCCAGCCCGATCTGCCGATGGCCAGCAAGCAGATGGTCTTCGGCGGGAGCGACACTGGCATCAAGACGCCCCCCGCCACCCCGACGACCACCCCGCCGGCGACCGCGTCGAGCTCGACCTCGCCGTCGCCGACGTTCTCGATCAAGACGACGTTCTCGCCCGTCCCGCCGATCACGCCCTCGACCACGCCGACGCGGACCCCGCCGCCGTCGATCTCGCCGACCCCGATCTGCCCGACGCCGCTGCTGCCGAACCCGTCCTGCCCCCCGGGATCGCCCGGACCGTAGCTGCGCACATGCCAGGATGAGCGCGTGAGTGCCCCGGCCGCCCCGACGCGTGCGCCCGAGGACCGCGAAGGCCCGCGTCGCGCCGCGCTGCCCAGCCGTACCGACCTGATCGCCGCCCGCGCCAGCCAGATCGTCGGTGGCGTGTGGGGCCGCTACGCCGGCGTCCCGTTGCGCGTCTGGTGGACGCCGCTGCGGGTCGTGATGGGCCTGAGCTGCCTGAGCCTGCTACTCGCCTACGCGCAGAAGGCCCCGTGCGCGAACGGCGACTGGACCGGCTACAAGCAGTACACGCACGCCTGCTACTCCGACGTCGTCCCGCTGTGGAGCGGCGAGCGGCTCGACATCGGTGCGGTGCCCTACCGCGACACGACGGTCGAGTACCCCGTGCTCACCGGCGGGTTCATGTGGCTGACCGCGGCGTTGACGCGGCTGGTGCACGTGTTCGTCCCGTCCTGGACCGAGCTGATCGTGTTCGGGGCGCTGACCTGCGTCCTGCTCGCCCTGTGTGCCTTGCTGGTCACCGGGTTGACGGCCGCCACCGCCCGGCGCCGGCCCTACGACGCGGCGATCTTCGCGCTGTCGCCGCTCCTGGTGTTCCACGCGTTCACGAACTGGGACCTGCTGGCGATGGCGATGGCCAGCGGCGCCCTGTTCGCCTGGTCGCGCGAGAGACCGGGCCTGGCCGGCGTGCTGATCGGTCTGGGCACCGCGGCGAAGCTGTATCCGGTGTTCCTGCTCGTGCCGCTGGTCATCCTCGCGATACGGACGCGGCGCGCGTCGGGCGCGCTGGCCGCGATCGGCGCCGCCGCCGTCGCGTGGGCCGGGGTCAACGTCCCGGTCGCGCTGGCCTACCGGCACGGCTGGTGGGAGTTCTACCGGTTCAGCATCGACCGGCCGACCGAGCGGAGCACGCTCTGGGCGATCCTCAAGACGCTCAAGGACACCGGCGCGAACGCGACTGACACGGTGTACTGGGTGCCGTCGGGCACCTGGGTCGCGGTGGCGCTGATCCTCGCGCTGGCCCTGGTGGTCGGGCTCGGCCTGAAGGCGCCGGTGAAGCCGCGGCTGGCCCCGCTCTGCTTCCTGGTGGTGCTGGCGTTCCTGCTCACCACCAAGGTCTGGAGCCCGCAGTACTCGCTGTGGCTCGTACCGCTGCTGGCCCTCGCGCGACCGCGGTGGAAGTTGTCGCTGGTGTGGCAGTTCACCGAGGTCCTGGTCTGGGTCCTGACCCTGATCCTGCTCATCGGCTACGGCTCCGGGCAGCAGGCGCACACCGTCGGGTACGGCTGGCTGATCCTCGTGCTGCTGGCCCGGGATGTGATGCTGCTCGCCATCGCCGCGCTGATCGTGCGCGAGATGTGGCATCCGGAGCTGGACATCGTGCGGGCGGACGGGTCCGATGACCCCGGCGGCGGTGAGTTCGACGGGGCCCACGATTACCTGGGACACTCTGACTGGCCAACTGACCCCGGCGTAACGCAAACTGTCGGTAGTCGTTAGACCGAACAGTGGACAGGGAACGGCCCTCTTGAGCCACCCGAGCGGGGAGTTATACATGTCTGGACGGGGACATCGCGAGATCGAGCGCACGCGGGGCCGGCGCTGGCTGGCCGCCGGTGCCGGGCTGGCCGTCGCCGGCGCCGCCGTACTCGCCATGACCCCCGCCAGTGCGGCGTCGACGCCCAAGCCGAACTATCACGCCGGCAGCGATCGCGCGACGTTCACCGCGACCGGGGTTCTGGACAGCAACTGCAAGGTCAGCACCGGCGGCACCGAGGTCTGGATCAAACCGGGTGACCTGATCAACTTCGACTCGGCCGCCGCCGGCATCGACCTGGCCTCGTTT
>JBDTGE010000100.1:0-5728 GCA_039937575.1 Jatrophihabitantaceae bacterium | reverse complement strand
CCGGTGGGCTCGCACATGGCGGCGGTGATCGCGACCACGTCGTCGCGTTCGGCGCCGACGCGGACCAGCTCCTCGGAGAACACGCTCGTCCAGGTCCGACCGGTCTTGGCCAGGGCGCGTCCGGTCTCGGGGTCGATCGGCCGCCATTGGTGCATCTGGTCGGCCTCGTCGTTCTCGGCCGGGGCGTAGCCGTACCCCTTGCGGGTCACGCAGTGGACGATGACCGGCCCGTCGAAGCCCCGGGCGCGGGTGAATGCGCTCTCCAGGGCGGCGATGTCGTGGCCGTCGACCGGGCCCAGGTACTTCAGGCCGAGGTCCTCGAACATCCCCTGCGGCGCGAGCAGGTCCTTGATCCCCCGCTTCATGCCGTGCAGCGCGTCGTACAGGGGCAGGCCCACGACCGGGACGCGGGGCAGCCCGTGCTTGACCTGGCCGAGCATCCGCTCGTACCCGGGGCGCAGCCGCAGGCCGCTGAGGTGCTCGGCCAGCCCACCGATCGTCGGCGAGTAGGACCGGCCGTTGTCGTTGACGACGATGATCACCGGACGGTCCGCGCCGGCGATGTTGTTCAGGGCCTCCCAGCACATGCCGCCGGTCAGGGCGCCGTCGCCGACGACCGCGACGACCGGGCGCCGCTCGCCGCGCACCTCGAACGCCTTGGCCAGGCCGTCGGCGTAGCTCAGTGCCGTCGAGGCGTGTGAGTTCTCGATCCAGTCGTGCGGGCTCTCGGAGCGGTTCGGATAGCCGGACAGTCCGTGCGTCTGGCGCAGGGTGGACATCTGCTCGGCCCGGCCGGTCAGGATCTTGTGGACGTACGCCTGGTGGCCGACGTCGAACAGGATCGGCTCGGTGGGCGAGTCGAAGCTGCGGTGCAGGGCGATGGTCAGCTCGACCGCACCCAGGTTGGGCCCCAAGTGACCGGTGCGCAGCCGCGACACCTGCTGCACGAGCAGGTCGCGGATCTCGGCGGCGAGCAGGGCCAGGTCCTCGCTGTCCAGGGCGCGCAGATCCTGCGGCTCACCCACTCGCCCGAGAACGTTGCTCATAGCCTCCGAGCGTACGTCCTGGGGCCGCCGCACGGGCACCCGGCGCGCCTTACTCGGGTGGTTCGAGCAGCGCCACGCACTCGACGTGGTGGGTCATGGGGAACGCGTCGAACGCCCGCAGCGAGCTCAGCCGCCAGCCCACTTCGCGCACCGCCGCGACGTCCCGGGCCAGCGCGGCCGGATCGCAGGCCACGTACGCGATGGCCCGCGGCGCCAACGCGACGAGCGCGAGCATGCTTTCGCGACCGGCGCCCGCACGCGGTGGGTCGAGCACCACGACGTCGACGCCGAAGTCGAGCGCGCTCAGCAGCGCCGCGCCGACCCGCCCGACCCGCACCTGGACCTGCGGCAGGTCGGCCAGGTTGGCGGTGGCGTCGGCGACTGCGGTGCGCGAAGACTCGACTCCGACCACGCGACCGGTCTGGCCGACCGCCTCGGCCAGGGCCGCGGTGAGCGCTCCGGCTCCGGCGTACAGGTCGAGCACGGTCTCCCCCGGCGCCGGCTTGAGCGCCTGCAGCAGCGCCCCGGCGAAGGTCCGCGCCGCCGCGGGGTGCACCTGCCAGAACCCGGCCGCATCGATCTCGAACTCGCGGTCACCGACCGTGTGCCGAACGCGGCCGGGCCCGTCGACGACCTCGACCCGGTCCGGCGGGCGGCGACCGCGCGCCTGGCGGCCGGGCCCGGGCTTGAGCCCGAGCAGGGTGACCGGCGGCTCGTCGCCGCGTACCGCCTCGACCCCGGTGTGGCCGCGCCAGGTGCCGACCAGGGCCGACGAGTCGCCGATCCCCGGCGCGCCGAGCGGGCAGGAGTCGATCCGTTCGACCTCGTGCGAGCGGTGCCGGTGCAGTCCGGCGCGACCGTCCCGCGCCACGGCGTACGTGATCCGCGTCCGCCAGCCGAGCAGACCGCCGTCCAGCTCCTCCACGCCGGTGAGCAGCCCGGAGACGTCCAGCCCGGCCAGGCGGGTGAACTGCTCACGCACGACCCTCGCCTTGAGCTCGCGCTGGGCCGGACCGCTGGCGTGCTGCCAGTCGCAGCCCCCGCACCGCCCCGGACCGGCATGCGGGCACGGCGCCGGGACCCGATCGGCGGACGCGGACCGGATCTGGACGGCGTCGGCCCGGCAGAACGAGCCCCGGTCCTCGGTGACCCGGATCTGCACCAGCTCGCCGGGCAGCGCGTGCCGGACGAAGAAGACCCGCCCCTCGTGCCGGGCGATGCAGAAGCCGCCGTGGGCGGGCGCACCGACCTCGACGTCGAGGAGGGTGCCGACCAGCCCGCGCTCAGCCACCGGCGACCGGTGTCTGGTCGTCCTTGGGCACGCCCGGAGTCACGCTGCCCGCCGAGTCCAACTGCCACGGCACGCTGGTCACCATCACGCCCTGCTGGAACAGCAGCCGGCCCTTGAGCCGCAGCGCCGACTGGTTGTGCAGCAGCTGCTCCCACCAGCGGCCGACGACGTACTCGGGGATGAATACGCTGACCACGTCACGTGGCCGGTCGGTCCGCAGCTGCTTTATGTACGCGATGATCGGCCGGGTCACCTCCCGGTAGGGCGACTCGAGCACGGTGAGCTTCACCGGCAGCTCGTGCCGCTCCCACTCCGCGAGCAGGGCCCGGGTGTCCTCGTCGCTGACGTTGACGGTCAGCGCGGTCAGGGTGTCCGGCCGCGTCGCCCGCGCGTATGCGAGGGCTCGCAGCGTCGGCTTGTGGGCCTTGGACACCAGGACGATCACGTGGTTGCGGGGCGGCAGGACCAGGCCGATCTCGTCGCTGATGAGCTCGTTCGCGACGCGCGTGTAGTGCTTGTTGATGCCGCGCATGACCATGTACAGGATCGGCATCGCGATGAGGACCAGGTACGCGCCCTTGCTGAACTTGGTGACGATGACGATGACGAGGACGACGCCGGACAACGAGCCACCGAAGCCGTTGATCAGTCGCGAGCGTTGCATCCGGCGCCGCTCGACCGGATCGCGTTCAGCCCGCAGGTTCCGGTTCCAGTGCCGCACCATGCCGGTCTGGCCGAGCGTGAACGACGTGAACACCCCGATGATGTAGAGCTGGATCAGCCGGCTCACGTCGGCCTGGTAGATGATGATGAGAATCGCGGCGACGAACCCGAGAGCCACGATGCCGTTGCTGTAGGCGAGCCGATCGCCGCGCGTGTTGAGCTGGGCCGGCAGGTTCTTGTCGCGGGCGAGGATCGACCCGAGCAGCGGGAACCCGTTGAATGCGGTGTTCGCCGCCAGCACCAGGATCAGCGCGGTCGTGGCCTGGATGTAGAAGAAGCCGATCGAGCTGTGCCCGCCGAAGACCGCGGCCGCCACCTGGGCGATGACGGTTCGCTGCGGCGTGCTCTGACAGTTCGGGACGCCGGTCAGCAGACAGCTGTTCAGCGTCGGATCGGTGATGTGCACCTTCGCGACCAGCGCGAGCATCGTGATCCCGAGCAGCATCGTGATGGCGATGATCCCCATCGCCAGCAGGGTGAGCTGGGCATTGCGGGCCTTGGGCGGCTTGAACGCGGGTACGCCGTTGGCGATCGCCTCGACGCCCGTGAGCGCCGTGCAGCCCGAGGCGAAAGCCCGCATCGTGAAGAACATCAGCGCGAACAAGCCCAGCGATCCGTACCCGTGCTGGACGTGGACGCCGTAGTGCGCGCTCTCCGAGACGGGCGCGTCGCCGATGATCATTCGGAACAGCCCGGTGCCGATCATGATGAACACGCCGGCCGCGAACAGGTAGGTCGGCGCCGCGAAGGTCAACCCGGCCTCGCGGATGCCGCGCAGATTGACCGCGGCCAGGATCACGACGAAGGCCACGGCCATCAGCACCCGGTGCGCATGCAGCGACGGGACGGCGGAGATGATGTTGTCCACGCCGGAGGAGATCGACACGGCGACGGTCATCACGTAGTCGACCAGCAGCGCGCTCGCGACGACGACACCCGCCGACTTGCCGATGTTCTTCGTCGCGACCTCGTAGTCGCCGCCGCCGGTCGGGTAGGCCCGCACGAGCTGGCGGTACGAGGCCACGACGGTGGCCATCAGGACGGCGACGGCGAGCGCGACCCACGGCGTCAGGTACAGGTAGGCCACCCCGCCGACGGTCAGGACGAGCAGAACCTCCTGGACCGCGTAGGCCACACTGGACAGAGCGTCGCTGGCGAAGATCGGCAGGGCCAGCCGCTTGGCCAGCAGCGAGTGACCGGCCTGCTCCGAACGCACGGGGCTGCCGACGATCAGGCGTTTGAGAACGCGGGTGAGGACGGTCACGAGCGCACACCTTACGGCGAACCAGGACAGCGGATGTGAACCGCCCGTCCACCCGGTGCGCGCGCGTTGTGTAGCGTCGGCTCGCTGCGTCGTGCCTCGCTAGGTCCCCGCGGTGTGGGTGTCCACTTCCGGACCCGGTCGAAAGGAGATGTGCCACCCCGTGCACATCGTCATCATGGGTTGCGGGCGCGTCGGCAGCTCGCTGGCCCACAGCCTGGCCCGGCTCGAGCACAGCGTCGCCGTCATCGACCAGGACCCGCTGGCGTTCAAGCGCCTGGGCGAGCAGTTCTCGGGGCGTTCGGTCCTGGGCGTGGGTTTCGACCGCGACACGCTGATCGAGTCCGGCATCGAGCACGCTTCCGCGTTCGCCGCCGTCAGCAGCGGGGACAACTCGAACATCATCGCCGCCCGCGTGGCTCGCGAGACGTTCGGCGTGCACAAGGTAGTCGCCCGCATCTACGACCCCAAACGGGCCGAGGTGTACGAGCGGCTGGGCATCCCGACCGTCGCCACGGTGCCCTGGACCGCCAGCCGACTGCTCAGGAGCGTGCTCGGGGAGACCACGGCCGAGGTCTGGCGCGACCCGTCGGGCGCGGTCGCGCTCGTCGCCGTCGCGCCGCACGAGGCCTGGATAGGGCACCCGGTCACCGACTTCGAGGCGGCCACCGCTGCGCGCGTCGGCGTGCTCACCCGGTTCGGCGCGGGCACGCTCCCGACCGCCACCACCCTCATCCAGTCGGGCGACACCCTGCACATGCTGACCACTGACGAGCACGCCGACCTGCTGCGTGAGGTCGCCGGTCAGGCTCCCGAGGGAGGCCGGCCGTGAAGGTCGCCATCGCCGGCGCGGGAGCCGTGGGCCGCTCGATCGCCCGCGAGCTGATGCAGAACGACCACGAGGTTCTGCTGATCGACAAGGACCCCCGCAAGATCGAGCCGGACCGGGTACCGGGCGCGCAGTGGCTGCTCGGCGACGCGTGCGAGGTCGCCAATCTCGAGGACGCCGGGCTCGAGGACTACGACGTGGTCATCAGCGCCACCGGTGACGACAAGGTCAACGTCGTGGTGTCGCTGCTGGCCAAGACCGAGTACTCGGTCCGCCGGGTCGTCGCCCGGATCAACCACCCGAACAACGAGTGGCTGTTCACCCAGGCTTGGGGCGTGGATGTCGCGGTGTCGACCCCCCGCGTGCTCGCGGCCCTGGTCGAGGAGGCGGTCGAGGTCGGGGACATCGTCCGGCTGTTCACGCTGCGCGAGGGCCAGGCCAACCTGGTCGAGGTGACGCTGCCGGACTCCGCACCCTGTGCCGGGCACGCCGTCCGCGACCTCGACCTGCCCCGGGACGCCGTACTGGTCGCGATCGTGCGGGGCGTGCGGGTCATCACCCCCAGCCCCGAGGAGCCG
>JBDTGE010000099.1:0-5074 GCA_039937575.1 Jatrophihabitantaceae bacterium | reverse complement strand
GGCCCAGAACCACGCCGGCCGCTCGACCGTCCGGGTCGGTGGTGTGCCGATCGGGCCGGACACGTTCACCCTCATCGCCGGGCCGTGCGCGGTCGAGACGCCGGAGCAGACGCTCGAGAGCGCGCGGATGGCCAAGCGGGCGGGCGCGACGCTGCTGCGCGGCGGTGCGTACAAGCCGCGGACCTCCCCCTACGCGTTCCAGGGACTCGGCGTGGACGGCCTGCGCATCCTGGCCGAGGTCCGGGACGAGGTGCAGCTGCCGATCGTCACCGAGGTCACCGATGCCGCCGACGTGGACGTGGTCGCGCAGCACGCCGACATGCTGCAGATCGGCACGCGCAACATGCAGAACTTCGGGCTGCTGCAGGCGGTCGGGGCGTGCGGGAAGCCAGTGATGCTCAAGCGCGGGCTCACCGCGACGTACGAGGAGTGGTTGATGGCCGCCGAGTACATCGCGCAGCGCGGCAACCTGGACATCGTGTTGTGCGAGCGGGGGGTGCGCTCGTTCGAGCCGGCGATCCGCAACATGCTCGACGTGTCCGCGGTGCCGATGATGCAGCGGCTCTCGCACCTACCGGTGATCATCGACCCGTCGCACGCGGCCGGACGCCGCGACCTGGTCGTGCCGCTGGCCCGGGCCGGCATGGCGGCCGGAGCGGACGGCGTGATGGTCGACGTGCACCCGCATCCGGAGCTGGCCCTGTGCGACGGCGCGCAGGCGCTGTTCGGCGACTCGCTGGACGAGCTGGCCCGCGCGGTGACCACGCTGCCGCCGCTGCTGGGTCGCACGTCCGCCGCCCATCTGGCCGGCTGAGCGGCTGGGCCGGCTGAGCGGCTGGGCCGGCTGAGCGGCGGGCCGGCGGGGCGCGTCAGCTGGTCGGCGAACCCTCCGGCGGTGGCTGCTGCGGCCACTGTCCGGGTTGCTGCGGCGGCTCGTTCGGCCACTGCTGCGGCGGCTGTTGCGGTTGTTGCTGCGGCGGCTCGTTCGGCCACTGCTGCGGCGCCGACGGCCACTGCTGCGGCTGTTGCTGCTGTCCGGCGGGCCACTGCTGCGGCTGTTGAGGCTGCGGCGGCCACTGCTGGACCGGTCCCGCACCGCCGTACGCTCCCCCGTAGGCGCCGGACGCGAGCTGCTTCTTGTGCCCTGACCGCTTGACCAAGCCGATGATCAGCAACACGATCGCCGCGATGACGAACAGGACGCCGGCCAGGATCAGCAGTGCACCGACAACGGTGCCGGCGACGATGTCGCGCCCGATGGCCACGTCCGCGCCGGAGGGCAGCGAGTCCACCGCCTGCAGCTGGATCCGATACGTCCCCTTCTCGGTCACGGTGAACTGGAATGCGGCCGCGCCCTTGTGCCCGCCGCTGTCGTAGGTCAGCTTCTTGACCTTGCCGTCGCTGAGGTTGCCGTACGACTCCAAAGTCACGTTCTGATTCGACGGGCTGGTCACCGCCACCCGGAAGTGCGGGATCGCGTCGATCGAACTGCTGACGTCGCTGGCCTCGTAGTACCCGACCCACTTGCCGGTCCCGTCGAGCGTCACGGTGCCCTCACCACTGGCGATGCTGACCCGCTGGAACCCGTCGACCTTGCCGAGCGCCTTCGTGCCGAGGATGACGCCGCCGACCACGAAGAGGATCACCGCGATCACGAACGCGATCAGCGCCGCCCACAGTGGCTTGCGGCCCCGCAGGTGCTTGGGACGAACCGGCTCACCGGCCGTCGGATACTGACCCGCTGGATAGGCATACGTCATAAGGGGAGTGTGCCTGCTCGACCGCGCGACGTCGATCAGGCGAGCCGGGCCAGGACCTTGATCGCGTGATCTACGCCGTCGTCGTCGACGTCCAGATGGGTGACCAGCCGCAGGAACCGCGGCCCGAGCGCGGACACCAGAACCCCCTGCTCAGCGGCGGCCCGGGCGACCGCCGCCGCGTCGGCTACGTCCAGCACGACGATGTTGGTGGCCACCGGACCACCGCCGAGCGCTACGGCCAGGCGGGCCGCGCGCGCGTGGTCATCGGCCAGCCGCTGCACGTTGTGCGCCAGTGCGTACCGGCCGGCCGCGGCCAGGATCCCGACCTGCCGCATCCCGGCCCCGTACCGCTTGCGCCAGACCCTGGCCTCGGCGATCCGCTCGGTGGACGCGACGAGCACCGAGCCGACCGGCGCGCCGAGCCCCTTGGACAGGCACACCGAGACGGTGTCGAACCCGCCGGCCAGCTCGACGAGGGAGCGTCCGGTGGCCACGTGCGCGTTCCACAGCCGGGCGCCGTCCAGGTGCAGACCGAGGCCGTTGGCCCGGGCCAGGTCGCGCACCCCGGTCAGCTGATCGGCCGGCTGAACGGTGCCGCCGCCGAAGTTGTGCGTGTTCTCGACCGCGATCGCCGCGGTGGACACCAGGTACGGACCGGCGTCGGGCGTGATCAGCTCCCGGATCGCCTCGACGTCCAGGGCCCCGCGGGTGGCCTTCCAGGTGCGGAAGGTGATGCCGGAGAACACCGCGGCCGCACCGAGTTCGGCCCGGGCGATGTGGGCCAGCGAGTCGCAGATCAGTTCCTGGCCCGGTTGCACCAGCAGCCGAATGCCCAGCTGGTTGCCCAGCGACCCGGACGGCACGAACAGCCCCGCCTCGTGCCCCAGCAGCGTCGCGACCTCGGACTCGAGCGCGGCGACGGTCGGGTCCTCCCCGTAGACGTCGTCGCCGACGTCGGCCTCGGCCATCGCGGTGCGCATGGCGGTGCTCGGCCGGGTGACCGTGTCCGAGCGCAGGTCGACGATCACGCGTCGTCCCGGCGGCGGCGGTCGGACACCAGACGTTCGGCCACCCTGAAGGCGAGTTCGAGGGACTGCTCGATGTTGAGCCGCGGATCGCACGCCGTCTCGTAGCGCCGGCCCAGGTCAGCCGCGGTCAGGTCGGCCGTGCCGCCGATGCACTCGGTGACGTCGTCGCCGGTGAGCTCGACGTGCAGCCCGCCCGGGTGCGTGCCCGAGGCCGCGTGGACGTCGAAGAACCCGTCGACCTCGTCGATGATCCGGTCCAGGTGCCGGGTCTTCACCCCGCCGGCGGTCTCCTCGGTGTTGCCGTGCATCGGGTCGCACTGCCAGACGACGAGGTGCCCGGTCGAGCTCACCTTCTCCACGATCGCCGGCAGCACGTCCCGCACCTTCGTGTTGGACATACGGCTGATCAACGTCAGGCGGCCGGGTGTGTTGTCGGGGTCGAGCCGCTCGACCAGCTCGGCCGCGAACTCGGGCGTCGTCGTCGGGCCGAGCTTGACCCCGATCGGGTTGGCGATCCGCGAGACGAAGTCCAGGTGGGCGCCGTCCATCTGGCGAGTGCGCTCGCCGACCCAGACGAAATGCCCGGACAGGTCGTAGGCCTGATCGCCCTCGATGCGGGTCAGCGCGCGCTCGTACTCCAGGATCAGCGCCTCGTGGCTCGAGTACAGCTCGACGCCCTCGAGCGCCGCGTCGTGCACGCCGCAGGCCCGCATGAAACGCACGGCCCGGTCGATCTCCGAGGCCAGCTTCTCGTAGCGGTAACCGGTCTCGGTCGTGCGGGCGAACGCGGTGTTCCAGGCGTGCACCTTCTCCAGCGACGCCAGGCCGCCGCCGGCGTACGCGCGCAGCAGGTTCAGCGTCGAGGCCGCGGTCGAGTAGGCCCGCAGGATGCGCCCCGGGTCAGGTGTGCGCTCGCCGGTCAGGTCGTTGACCATGTCGCCGCGGTAGGACAGCTGACCGGTGGCGTCGATGTCGGACGAGCGGGGCTTGGCGTACTGGCCGGCGATCCGGCCCAGCTTGACCACGGGCATCGACGCGCCGTAGGTCAGGACGACCGCCATCTGCAGCAGCACTCGAACCTTGCCCGCGATGTCGGTCTGCGAGGAGGTCACGAAGGTCTCGGCGCAGTCGCCGCCCTGCAGCAGGAACGCCTCACCCCGCGCCACGGCCCCGAGCCGCTCGCGCAGCTGGTCCACCTCGGAGGCGACCACGAGTGGCGGCGCCCCGGCGAGCGTCGCTGACACCTCGCGCAGCTTCGCCGTGTCGGGCCAGGTCGGCTGTTGCGCGGCCGGCAGCTCGCGCCACGCGTCCAGCCCGAGATCGATCGGATCGGACGGGGCGGCAGTCGGCGCGGACGTCACGTCGACAAGGGTAATCGGCGGCGGCGGCTCACCCGAAGAAGACCTCGGACTCGGCGTAGAGCTCGGGCTTGACCAGCTTCAGTTCGGTCGTCGCATCGGCCAGCGGGACGCGGATGATGTCCGTGCTGCGCAGGGCGACCATCTTGCCGAAGTCGCCCTCGTGCGCGGCGTCGACGGCGTGCAGGCCGAACCGCGTCGCGAGGACCCGGTCGAACGCCGACGGGGTCCCGCCGCGCTGGATGTGGCCGAGCACGGTCGTGCGCGCCTCCTTGCCGGTGCGCTGCTCGATCTCGCCGGCCAGCCACTCGCCGATGCCACCCAGACGCGCGTGCCCGAACGCGTCGAGCCCCTTGTCGATCGTCGCGTTCTCGCCACCGTCCGGCGTCGCGCCCTCGGCCACGACGAGGATCGGCGCGTAGTGCGACTTATACCGGCTCTCGACGTACGCGCAGACCTTGTTCAGCGAGAACGGAAGCTCGGGGATCAGGATGACGTTCGCGCCGCCGGCCAGCCCGGCGTGCAGCGCGATCCAGCCCGCGTGCCGGCCCATCACCTCGACGATCAGCGCCCGGTGGTGCGACTCGGCCGTGGTGTGCAGCCGATCGATCGCCTCCATCGCGATGTTCACCGCGGTGTCGAAGCCGAACGTGTAGTCCGTGGCGTTGAGGTCGTTGTCGATCGTCTTCGGCACGCCGACGACGTTGACTCCGAGCCCGTGCAACCGCGTCGCCACGCCCAGCGTGTCCTCGCCGCCGATCGCGATCAACGCGTCGACGCCGAGCCGGTGCAGGTTCCCGGTGACCTGATCGATCCCGCCGTCGACCTTGAACGGGTTGGTCCGGGACGAGCCGAGGATCGTCCCGCCCCGCGGCAGGATGCCACGCACCTCGGGGATGCCCAGATCCATCGTGATGCTTTCCAGCGG